>NZ_JBFAAX010001282.1:0-1414 GCF_040639995.1 Actinosynnema sp. NPDC023658
GTGCCGGTGGCCCGGCGCCGGGCGGGCGGCGTGCTGCGCGCGACCACGGCCACCAAGGCCGCGATCCGCAGCTTCCGGCCGGAGGTCGTGCTGGCGCACAACGTGTCGGCCAGCCTGGTGGCCCGGCTCGCCGTGCTGCCCCGCCGACTGCCGCTGCTGACCGTGTTCCACGGCGTGGCCGAGACCGACTACCAGGGCGCGGCCCGCATCCTCAAGCGCACCTCGCGCACGGTCGTCGCGGTGGCCGACGCCACGGCCGACCGGCTGCGCGCCGCGGGCGTCCCCGACCCGGTGGTGATCCCGAACGCGGTCTTCCCCCAGCCCGAACGGGTGAACCGGAACGCGGTGCGCGCGGTGCACGGCGTGGGACCGGACGTGCCGGTCGCCCTCTGCCCGGCCCGGCTGGAACCGCAGAAGCGGCACGACGTGCTGCTGGACGCGTGGGCCGAGCTGGGCGGCGACGCGGTGCTGTGGCTGGCCGGCGACGGCAGCCTCCGCGACCTGCTGCGCCTGCGCGCCGCCGACCTCGGCATCTCCGACCGGGTGCGGTTCCTCGGCAACCGCTGCGACGTGCCGGACCTGCTCGCCGCCGCCGACGTCACCGTGCTGACCAGCGACTGGGAGGGCATGCCGGTCGCGGTGCTGGAGTCGCTGGCCGCCGGACGCCCGGTCGTGGCGACCGACGTGGACGGCGTGCGCCAGGCGTTGGCGGGCGGCGGCGGGGTGGTGGTGCCGCGCCGCGACCCGGGCGCCACGGCGGAGGCGCTGCGGGCGCTGCTGTTCGACCCCGGCGCACGGGCGGAGCTGGCCGAAGCCGGACGCGCGTCCGTGCGGCGGCAGCACGACCCGCGGCTGCTCATGCGGTCCTACGACGAGCTGCTGCGCACCGTGGTCGGTGCCTCGTGAAGTACCCGGGCGCCTTGAAGGGCGTGCCCGTGGCGCGGACCCTGCGCGTGCTCCGGCGCCCGCTGCCGGTCAGCATCGGCATCGGGGTGCTGGTCGCGCTCGTCGTGCTGCTCTCGGTGGAGCTGCGCGGCGAGGAGTTCGAGCGCCGCGTCGGCCTGCTCGCGGTGGCGACCGACCCCGGCGAGTCCGCCCAGGCCGGGTTCGGGGAGGTCGTCGCCCTGTCGCTGCCCGCGCTGGTCGAGGCGGCGCGCACGCCCACGGTGCTGCGCCCGACGGCCGACGAGCTGGGCACCACGACCGAGGAACTGGCCCGTCGCGTGTCCGTGGAGCTGGTGCCCGCCTCGGGCCTCGCCCGGCTCTCCGTCCGCGCCGGGACCGCCGACCAGGCCGCGCAGGCCGCGACCAGGATCGCGCAGACCGTGGCGGACGCCAACCTGTTCGCGCCCGTCGCCCGGCTCCGGCTGCTCGACCGCCCCGAGACCACCCGGACCGCACCCGACCGGCCGTT
>NZ_JBFAAX010001283.1:0-1410 GCF_040639995.1 Actinosynnema sp. NPDC023658
GTGAGCGGACTGTGTCCGCATCGAGTTCTACGGCTTCAGTACGGACCGAAACCGAGCCCTCGTTCCACGAGCTACTACGGGTGAAGACGGTGCACGGTTCAGACAGGTTGCGGCGGCGGACCGGAAACTACCGAAGTGGGTGGCGGGAGGGAACAGGTACCCCGTTCGCCCGCCGGCACCCGTGCGGCTCACGCACGGTAGGCACCGCGTTGCGCTCCGCGAAAGCCGAGGTCGGCCCGCCACCGGCGGCGTGCCCGGGACAGCGGGCAGGGCCCACCGGAACACCGGCGGGCCCTTCGCGCGGATCGGGGTCAGACCTGCTTGACGGCCTCGATCTCCAGCAGGATCGTGATCTTGTCACCGACGACCGCGCCCGCCGGGCCGCCGGTCACGCCGAACTCGCGCCGGTTGATCTCGGTGGAGGCGGAGAAGCCCACGACCTTGGCGCCCTCGAAGCCGTCGCCGAAGCCGTTGATCTCCAGCTCCAGCGCCACGGGCTTGGTCACGCCGTGCAGGCTCAGCTCGCCGTCCACCAGGAAGCCCTCACCGTGGGCGCGCACGCCGGTGGAGGTGAAGGTCAGCTCCGGGAACTTCTCGACGTCCAGGAAGTCCTCGCCGCGGACGTGCGCGTCGCGCTGGTCGTTGCGGGTGTTCACCGAGGTGGCGTCGATCTTGGCGCTGACCGTCGACTCCAGCGGGTTCTCGGCGGTCACGATGGTGCCCTCGAAGGTGCCGAAGTGGCCGCGGACCTTGGACACGCCGAGGTGGCGGACCACGAACGAGATGTCCGAGTGCACCGGGTCGATCGCCCACGTGCCCGCGAGGTAGCCGGGGATCTGCACAGTCTGCGTGGTCATGGCTGGTCCTTCTGGGTTGGTCTGGTTGAACTCTCAACAGAACATAGCGCATCCTGGTTGAAGGTTCAACAACGGACGTATGATGGGTGGCATGAGCGACGTGCGGTGGCTGAGCGCCGAGGAGCAGCAGGTGTGGCGTGGCTTCATGGCCGCCGTGACGAAGTTCACCGCGCACCTGGACCGGCAGTTGCAGCGCGACTCCGGGATGCCCATGGCCTACTACGAGATCCTGGTGGCCCTCTCCGAGGCGCCGGGGCGGGCGTTGCGGATGAGCGAGCTGGCGGTGGTGTGCCACTCGTCGCGGTCACGGCTCTCGCACGCGGTCGCGCGGCTGGAGAAGGAGGGCTGGGTCGAGCGGCGGGCCTGCCCCTCGGACCGGCGCGGCTCGATCGCGGCCCTGACCGACTCCGGGTTCGCCGTGCTGGAGGCGGCGGCGGCCGGGCACGTGACGGCGGTGCGGGAGCACCTGTTCGACGTGCTGACGCCGGAGCAGCTGCGGTCGCTGGCCGAGATCAGCCGGGCGGTGGACGCCGGGTTGACCGTGGAGTGCGCC
>NZ_JBFAAX010001284.1:0-1056 GCF_040639995.1 Actinosynnema sp. NPDC023658
CATCGCCCGCCGCACCGACGACTCCGTCGGCGTGGTGATCGCCTCGTCGTAGGCGTTGGTGTGCAGCGAGTTCGTGTTGTCGTAGAGCGCGCACAACGCCTGCAACGTGGTCCGGATGTCGTTGAAGTCCATCTCCTGCGCGTGCAGCGACCGACCCGACGTCTGCACGTGGTACTTGAACTTCTGCGACCGCTCGTTCGCGCCGTACCTCTCCCGCATGGCGACGGCCCAGATCCGCCGCGCCACCCGGCCGATCACGCTGTACTCCGCGTCCATGCCGTTGGAGAAGAAGAAGGACAGGTTCGGCGCGAAGTCGTCGACGTCCATGCCCCGCGCCAGGTACGACTCCACGTAGGTGAACCCGTTGGCCAGCGTGAACGCGAGCTGGCTGATGGGGTTCGCCCCCGCCTCCGCGATGTGGTAGCCGGAGATCGACACCGAGTAGAAGTTGCGCACCTGCTGCTGGATGAACCACTCCTGGATGTCGGCCATCATCCGCAGCGAGAACTCGGTGGAGAAGATGCAGGTGTTCTGCCCCTGGTCCTCCTTGAGGATGTCCGCCTGCACGGTGCCGCGCACGGTCGACAACGCCCACGCCTTCAGCTCCGCCGCCTCCGCCTCAGAGGGCTCGCGGCCGTGCTCGGCGCGGAACTTGTCGACCTGCTGGTCCACCACCGTGTTGAGGAAGAACGCCAGGATCGTCGGCGCCGGCCCGTTGATCGTCATCGACACCGACGTGCTCGGCGCGGTCAGGTCGAACCCGTCGTAGAGCGCCTTCATGTCGTCCAGCGTCGCGATCGACACACCGGACGTGCCGACCTTGCCGTAGACGTCCGGCGGGGTGTCGGGGTCGCGCCCGTACAGCGTCACCGAGTCGAACGCGGTGGACAACCGCGTCGCCTCCGACCCCTTCGACAGGTACTTGAACCGCCGGTTCGTGCGGAACGCGTCACCCTCGCCGGCGAACATCCGCGCCGGGTCCTCGCCGTCCCGCTTGAACGGGAACACCCCGGCCGTGTACGGGAAGCGGCCCGCCAGGAACTCAATGCGCAGGAA
>NZ_JBFAAX010001284.1:1066-1408 GCF_040639995.1 Actinosynnema sp. NPDC023658
CAGGAACCGCAACAACGTCCCGTCGTCCTCGTAGCGCGGCAACGACACCCGCCGCACCTCGTTGCCCGACAACGTCTTCCGGGTCAGCTTGGTGCGGATCTCCTTGTCCCGCACCCGTACCACCATCTCGTCGCCGCTGTAGTCCTCCACCACCCGCGGCCACGACGCCAGCAGCTCCGCCGACACCGCGTCGACCTGCTTCTCCGCCGACTCCAGCAACGACGAGAGCGCCGCCGCGTCGTGCCCGGCCGCCTCGAGCTCCGCCCGCGCCGCCCGGAGGTGCGCGACCCGCCGCACCGCGTCCTCGGGCGTCTCCGTCGCCCGGTGGTAGCCGCGAGCGGT
>NZ_JBFAAX010001285.1:0-1405 GCF_040639995.1 Actinosynnema sp. NPDC023658
CCGGCAGGTGCTGCGGTGCGCCGCGGACTCCGCGTTCGGTCCACCCGTGGGGTCCGGACGGCTCACCGGCTGCGCAGGCCCAGCAAGCCGACCAGCCCGGCCAACGCCGCCGTCGACGCGTCCCGGACCCCGCGCATCCGCTGTACCGACAGCACCGCCCACAGGCGCGTGCGCAGCGCGTGGTGCGGCGAGCCGTGCACGTCGTCGTTGACCAGAGCGGTGAAGTCGTCCAGACAGGCGCGCAGCAGCTCGGGCTCGTCGCGCGGGACGATCTCGTCGCGGGTGCTGACCGCGTAGGCGACCGGGATGTCCAGCGCCCGCAGGTGCTCACGGGTCAACGCCCGGTCCCGCAGGTGCCCGGCCAAGTCGTCGGCGCCGGTGAGGTGGGTCAAGGTGTCCGCGGTGATCCGGGGCAGCCTTGCCTGCCAGTCGCGGTCGGTGAAGAACCGGCGCACCGGCGCGCCCGCGGTGACCACGCCCCGGATCCGCCGGTCCTCCACGGCGCAGCGCAGCACCAGGTGGCCGCTGAAGCTCAGCGCGATGGCATGGGTCCGGGACACGTCGGCCCGGTCCTGCACCGCGTCCAGCAGCGCGGTCGCCAACGTCCAGCTGCCCCCGTCGTACGGCAGCGGGTTCTGCCCGACGCCGGGCATCTCGGCGACCAGCGCGGCCATGCCCATCCGCCCGGCCTGGGCCAGGATCGGCGCCCACTGCTCCTTGACGCTGACGATGCCGCCCATGACCAGCAGCAGCGGCTTCGGGTCCGTCGTGGACAGACCGGAGGCCAGGCAGGGAACCATGCCGCCGGGCACGTCCAGCTCGACGCGCTCGACACCGTCCTGATCGGCCGCCCAGCGGTCGAACGAGGCCACGCACCGCGCCAGCGCGTCCGCCCTGGCCGGTCCGTCCACGTAGGGGAAGCGCGCCACGTTGTAGCAGCGGGCCGCCTCCAGTGGCCGCCCCGCCCCCTCGTGCGCCTCGCCGGCCCGGCTCCACTCCCCCACCCACGACCCCGGCCCCTCACCGTCGTGGTGGACCCGGTCCAGCAGCGCCGCCAACCGGCGCGGCCGGATGCCCTGCGACCGGGCGTGGATGCCGACGTACCGCTTCAGCTCTTCGACGTCGTTCATCCCTCGAACCCCTGCAGTCCCGCGCGGATCTCGGCCAGTACGTCGGCGGCTTCGGCGCCGTCCACCACCCGGTGGTCGAAGGCGAGGTTGAGCCGCATCACGGGCGCGACGGCGACCACCCCGTCCCGGACCACCGGCCGGTCGGCGGTCCGGCCCAGCCCCAGCGTGATCGTGGTGCCGCCCACGGAGTGGAAGCCGTCCACCGGGCGGTGGCCCAGCGACGTCACGGCGAACGTGCCCAGCAGGCCGGGCCGCCGCGTCAGCGAGCGCAGGCC
>NZ_JBFAAX010001286.1:0-1402 GCF_040639995.1 Actinosynnema sp. NPDC023658
GCACCACCGCCGAGCTCGACCACGCCGTCACCGCCCTGGCCGACCCACCTCCCACGGCACTGTGGGACGACCTCGAAGCGGAGGGCCTGCTCGATGAGCACGTCGCCACGACGTGATCCGGGGACACCCCGGGTCGACGCGCACCACCACCTGTGGGACCTCGCCGCCCGGCCCCAGGAGTGGCTCGACGGCGAGGAGATGACGCCCATCCGGCGTGACTTCACCGAGGCCGACCTGGGTGAGGCGGCGGCCTCCGCCGGGGTGCGCCGCACCGTGCTCGTCCAGGTGCTGCCCGACGTGGACGAGACGCTGGAGTTCCTCGCCCTGGCCGCCGGGTCGGAGCTGATCGCGGGTGTCGTCGGCTGGGTGGACCTCACCGCACCGGACGTGGCCTCCGAGCTGGCCAGGCTGCGCTCGGCGCCCGGTGGGCACCTGCTGGTCGGCGTGCGGCACCTGGTGCAGTCCGAGCCGGACCCGTCGTGGCTGGTCCGCCCCGACGTCCTGGCGGGCCTGCGGGCCGTGCGGGACGCCGGGCTGGCCTACGACCTGCTGACCGTGCCGCACCAGCTCCCGGCGGCGGTGGAGGCGGTGCGGGCGGTGCCGGACCTGCGGTTCGTGCTGGACCACCTGTCGAAGCCGGACATCGCGGGCGGGTCGTCGCGGCTGTGGGCCGACCGGCTGCGCACGCTGGCCGACGAGCCCAACGTGGTCGCGAAGCTGTCCGGTCTCGTCACCGAGGCCGACCGGGACCGGTGGACCGTGGACGACCTGCGGCCGTACGTCGAGACCGCGCTGGAGTCGTTCGGCCCGGACCGGCTCGCGGTCGGGTCGGACTGGCCGGTGTGCCTGCTGGCCGCGGACTACGCGCGGGTGTTCGCCGCCGCGGAGGAGCTGCTGTCCGGCTGCTCCCCGGACGAGGTCGACCAGGTGTTCGGCGGCACCGCGACCCGCGTGTACGGCCTGGCCGGGCGGTGACGGGGGCCCGCCGCGTGGCGGTGGCCGTGCGGGAGCCCGCGGACCCCGGGTGGGTCGACGTCCACCCGGAGCCGCGGCGCGGGCTCCCCGAGGTCGTCCCCGGTGCCGGTCGGACGGCGGACCCGGTCGTCGGTGACGTCGTCCGGGCCCTCCTGTCCGGCCCCGGACCGGTCCTGGTGACCGGGGACGAGCCGGACACCGCGACGGCGGTGCTCGCCGCCGTCCCCGGAGGCCGGCACCACGCGGGTGCGGGCCTGCTGGTGTGGCAGCCCCCGCCCGCGACGGGGTTCCGCGTCGTCGTGGTGGCGGGCACCGGTGACCGCCGGGTTACCCGCGAGGCGGCGGCCGTGTCCACCGCGCTCGGGCTGGACGTCACCGTCCTCACCGACCTCGGCACGGCGGGGTTGCGCGGGCTGCTGGCCGAACT
>NZ_JBFAAX010001287.1:0-1401 GCF_040639995.1 Actinosynnema sp. NPDC023658
GGTGCGGACCCGCGGCAGCTCGACCAACGCGTGCAGCACGGCGGTTTCGAGCTCGGCCGGCGAGGACACCGCGGCGACGGTCAGCCCGCTGTCGCGCACCCGCTGCCGGAACCGCTCCTGCCGGCTGCCGTGGTCGAGGTCCCGGGTCAGGGCGACCGGCCCCTCGGTGTCCTCGTCCAGCAGGAACACCAGCCGCGGCAGACCCAGGTCACCGGCGACCTCGAACTCCAACTCGGTGTAGGAGACCTCCGGCCGGTCCCGCACCGGCGACCCGTACCGGAACCCCGCCACCAGCACGTACACGTCGGCGCGGGCCACGGCGTCGGCGCAGGCCGAGGCCGGTGTCCGGTCGCGGGCCGCGAAGTACGCCATGTCCACCACGGCGTCACGGGCCCTCGCGACCGCCGACTCCACCGCACCGACGAACGACCGGCCGGCCGGGTACGCCCGCAGCTCGGACGTGTGGCTGATGAACACCCGCCGCGCCATCCCGCCCTCCACCGGCACACCCCGCTCCGCGACCAGCACGACCGCCTCCGCCGCGAAGTTACGCCTGCCCCACGCGCACCCGTGAGGCGTTCCACCGCACGGCGGCGATCCGGCTCTCCCGACCGCCGATCGGCGGTTCCCGACCGTCTCCGGTCCGCCGCGGTCACCTGATCGAACCGCGAATCACCCGGACTGGTGACACGACGCGGAATCCGCCCACTGACAGGGGTTCCGGCCCTCTCGGACCTCACCCGATCACCGGTTGTGGCCTTCCGGCCGGGGCCCGAGCATGACCGGGTCACGATGCGAAGGAGAGGGCCAGTGCCGCTACCTGATCTGCTGACCGCCAAGATCGGCCACGGGTTCGACCACCTGGACGCCGACGGGGACGGGCGGCTCACCGAGGCCGACCACGTCCTGATGGGCGAGCGGGTGGCCAAGTCCATGGGGCACCAGCCGGGCACACCGGCCGAACGGGAGATCATCGACGCCTACCTGCGGATCTGGCGCGAGCTGCACCTGCCGCACGTGCCCGACGGCGGTGACGCCATCTCGCGCGAGCAGTTCACCACCTCCACCCGCACGCTCGTCGGGAACCCCGCCGCGGCGCGGGCCACGGTCGGGGCGGTGGCCGAGGCGTTCCTCGCCATCGCGGACATCGACCGGGACGGCAAGGTCGGCCCGGCGGAGTTCCTGGTGTTCCAGCACGGCCACTTCCCGCGCCTGACCGAGGCCGAGGCCGACGAGGCGTTCACCCACCTGGACCGCGACGGCGACGGCTACCTGTCTCCCGAGGAGTTCGTCGGGGCGGTCATCGAGTTCTGGTGCAGCGACGACGCCGAGGCGCCGGGCAACTGGTTCATGGGCCGGCCCTCCTACGGGACCTGACCGCGGCGAAGCGGTGGAGCGGGC
>NZ_JBFAAX010001288.1:0-1400 GCF_040639995.1 Actinosynnema sp. NPDC023658
GTCGGTGAGCACTCCGGCAGCCCGACGACGGCGGACGGCATCTACGGGGTCGGCGGCGCGGTCGCGGCCGAGCCGTCGAGCGGCGCGGTCGACCACCTCCTCGCGGCGAACGTGACGTGGCGCTGGCAGTTGGTCCAGGGCACGCCGGAGGCGGTGGACACGGTGCTGTTCAGCTCCGACCGCACCTACCGGCCGGGTCGGAAGTACACCGAGGCGTTGGGCTTCCCGGTCATCGGCCCGGTCCCGTCGCCCTGGGAAAGGCCTTCCCTGTTCCGCGTGGGCGACCTCGTGGTGGCCGACCTGTGGCTGTTCGGCGACGGCGCGGGCAACCGCGGCGACTCGCTGACCGGCACGTCCCGGACCACGCTCCTGCGCAACGGCGAGAAGGTGGGCGAGACCTCGTTGCCCGGCATCGGGGCGTTCCCCGTGCCGCCGGGTCAGGCGGACTACCGGCTGGAGACGGAGAGCTCGCGGTCGAGCGAGGTCTCCGAGTTCACCACGCGGGTGCTGACGGCGTGGACGTTCCGCTCCGACACCGCACCCGGTGAAGAACTGCGGGCCCTGCCGCTGACCGTCGTCCGCTTCACCCCGAAGCTGGACGCGAGCGGCGCGACCGACGCGGGCCGGTTCTTCGCCGTGCCGCTGGAGGTCACCCAGCAGGAGTCCGGCGACAGCGGGCGCTTGCAGCGCCTGCGCGTGGAGGTGTCCTTCGACGACGGCGGCACGTGGTCCGAGGCCCCCGTGATCGGCCGCACCGCGATGGTCCGCAACGCCGCGAAGGCGGGCGCGTACGCCTCGCTGCGGGTGAACGGCTCGGACAGCAAGGGCAACACGTTCGAGGAAACCCTGACCCGCGCGTACAAGCTCCGGTAGTTCTCTCCGCTCCGTGGCACAGCGGCGGATCCCCTCGTCGAGGGGGTCCGCCGCTGCACGTCACGCGCTGGCCCGCGCACATCACGGGATCCCGCGGCGGCGGCCACTTCCCGCAGCCGCCTGGTCCGTACGGCGGCCGTCGTGCCGCGACTTCCACCGGGAGAATCGGGGGAGTCGAAGGGGGAGCAGGGTGCCGCGTGCGGAACGTCCTCTGGCCGACGAGGACACGCCGGTGCTCAAGTTCGCGGGCGACCTGCGGCGGTTGCGGCGTGGGGCCGGGCTGCCGTCCTACCGCGAACTCGGCCGCCTGGCGAACTACTCGGCCGCCGCGCTGTCCGAGGCGGTGGCCGGGCGCAGGTTGCCCAGCCTGGCGGTGACCAAGGCCTTCGTCCGGGCCTGCGGGGGTGACGTCGAGCAGTGGAGCGCCCGCTGGCGGGAGCTGGCCTCGGTGGGGGCGGACCACGGCGACGCCCCCTACGCCGGACTGGCCGCGTACCAGGTCACCGACGCCGACCGGTTCTTCGGCC
>NZ_JBFAAX010001289.1:0-1391 GCF_040639995.1 Actinosynnema sp. NPDC023658
CCGCGACCAGGTACCGCGTCCGCAGGCCGCCCGCCCGCACGTGGTCGCCGTGCTGCGAGACGTCGGTGACCGCGATCGGCAGGACCGGCACGCCGTGACGGAGCACCTCGGCGCGCAGGGCGTCGTGGAGCACGGTGCGCCGCACTCCCCTGCCCGGACCGGCGCGGAACGCGGCGTGCGCGGACAGCGGGCCCTGCCGGTAGGTGATGCCCTGGATGGGGTACCCCGGTGGGTCGATCCCGAGGGCGGCCAGGGCGCGCACGGCACCCGGCATCAGCCCTTCACCGCAGGCCTTGTCGATCACGCCGGTCCGCTTCTCGCACACCACCACGTCCATGCCCGCCCGCGCGCACCCCAGGGCGACGGCGAGACCGGCCGGACCGCCTCCGACGACGACCACGTCGTGCAAGTGCTCAGGCATCCGCCGACCTCAGCGCCCGGTCCTCCGCGCGGATCCGCACCGCCAGCAGCCCCGCGTTGAGCACGGTGAACACGGCCGCCGTCACCCACGCGCCGTGCACGAGCGGCAGGGCGAAACCCTCCACGACGACCGCGACGTAGTTGGGGTGGGGGAACAAGCGGTAAGGGCCGTCGGTGACGCGCGGAAGCCCGGGGACGACGACGATGCGGGTGTTCCACTGCCGGCCGAGGACGCGGATGCACCACCACCGCAGCGCCTGGGACGCGATCACCAGGGCCAGCATCGGCCAGCCGAGCCCGGGCGTGAAGGGCCGGTCGGCGGTCCACACCTCGACCAGGCACCCGGCCAGCAGCCCGGTGTGCAGCACCACCATGAAGGGGTAGTGCCCGAACCCGGTCTCCCTCCCTCCCCGCGCCAGGCTCCACGCCAGGTTGCGCTTCGCGACGACCAGCTCGGCCAACCGCTCCACCGCGACCAGTCCGACCAGGACCGAGTACCACACCTGGCTCACCACCGCAGCAGCACCAGTTCGGCGCAGAAACCCGGCCCCATGGCCATCACCACGCCCCAGTCACCGGTGGACGCGGGCCGGCCGGCGAGGGTGTCCGCGAACACGTGCAGCACCGAGGACGACGACAGGTTGCCGATCCGGTGCAGCGAGCTCCACGTCATCGCCAGGTCTTCCTCGTCCAGGTCCAGCACCGACTGGATCGCTTCGATCACCTTCGGTCCGCCGGGGTGGCAGATCCAGCGCGCCACGTCGCCCGTCCCGAGCCCGTGCCGCGACAGCAGCCGCTCGACGTCCTTCGCGAGGTGCGTGCGCACGAGGTCCGGGACCTCCGCGCCGAGCACCACTCTCAGGCCCGTGCCACCGACGTCCCACCCCATCGCGCGCTCGGAGTCCTCGTACAGGTGGCTGAGCGAGTCGACGACCCGCGGTCCCGACGCCGCGGCCGGGTGCCGGTCGCCC
>NZ_JBFAAX010001290.1:0-1387 GCF_040639995.1 Actinosynnema sp. NPDC023658
CCGCCTGCTCGCCGCCACGAGCCGCGCCGACCGGGGCGTCACGCTGCGCCGCGACTTCCAGGCCGGGCAGGTGGAGCTGTTCACGTCCCTGCGGAGCGGCGTCATCGGCGGCTCGGTGCTGCTCACCCTGCTGGCCGTGATCGGTCTCGCGGCGGCGGCCGTGGACCAGGTCTTCGAACGCCGCCGCCCGACCGCCGTGCTGGCCGCGAACGGCGTGCCGCCCAAGGTGCTCGCGCTGTCCGCGCTGGGGCAGTCGGCGGTGCCCGCGGCGCTCGGCATCGGCCTGGCCATCCCCGTCGGCGTCGGCACCGCGTGGCTGGTCGCGCCGGCCGGGCGGTTCCGCGTCGACTGGACCGAGATCGCCACCACGGTCGCGGCCGCGGCGATCGTCGTGCTCGTGGTGTCGCTGTGCACGCTGCCCGCGTTGCGCTCCGCGATCCGCCCGGAGGTGCTGCGCACCGAGTAGCGCACGCCCGACCCGGGCCGCGACGCACCGGAACGATCTCCGGTTCCCTCGACCACACCATCGTGCGGCGACGGTATCCCCAGGTCAGCGCCGGTGCTCTCAAGGAGCATGCGAGATTGGGACAACACGGAGCTGCTCGCCCACGCCGTCCGCGGTGACGTCGGGGCGTGGAACGAGGTCGTCCGCCGGTACGTGCGCCTGGTGTGGGCGGTGCCGCGGTCGCACCGGCTGAGCCCGGACGACGCGGCCGACGTCTGCCAGGCCACGTGGCTGGCGCTGGCCGAGAACCTGTCCCGCATCCGCCGCCCCGAGCGGCTGGGCGCGTGGCTGGTCACGACGGCCCGGCGCGAGACGTTGACCGTGCTGCGCCTGCGCGGCCGGGAGGTGCCGCTGGAGCCGTGGGAAGCGCCCGACGACGGGCCCACGCCGGAGGACGCGGCGCTCGCGCGCGACACCCGGCTGTGGCGGGCGTACGCGACCCTGACCGACCGGTGCCGGGAGATCCTGCGGCTGGCCGCGTTCGCGCCGGAGCTGTCGTTCACGCAGGTCGCGGAGGCGGTCGGCGTCCCGGTCAACAGCCTGGGCCCCACCCGCGGCCGGTGCCTGACCGTGCTGCGCCGCCGCCTCGGCGCGGAGGTGGCCCGGTGACCACCGACCGCGAGCTGCTCGACGCCCTGGCCCACCTGGTCGACGACCTCGACCCGACACCGGAAGCCCTTGCCGCGCAGGCGCGTTCGGCGTTGGTCGAGCGCACCGGCACGCCCGCGATGCGGCTGCTGTCGGACTCGGTCCGCGTCGACCCGCCCGGCATGCGCGGGCGCGGCGGCACCCGGCGGGTGACCTTCACCGACGTCGACCTGCGGCTCGACCACGTCACCGGCGGCCTGCACGTCACCGGGCTGGTGGCCACCGGGCCGGCGC
>NZ_JBFAAX010001291.1:0-1387 GCF_040639995.1 Actinosynnema sp. NPDC023658
CTGCCCGCCGGTGACCGCTGTGCCGGGTGGGAGCGCCGTCAGCGGCCCGGTGCGTCCAGCGGGTTGGCCCGGACCCGGTCCGCCCAGCCGTCGCGCACCAGCTCCGCCGCCGCGCAGCCGGGTTTGCGCTCGGCCTGGTCCTCGACCCTCGCCAGGAACGCGGGGGCGAACCCGAGGCGCGGGTAGCGGGTCAGGATGTCGTCCCGCACCCGCTCGGGGAACCGGTCCAGCCCTCGCCCCGACACGTCGGCGCTCACCGCCACCTGGAGCAGGTGGCTCTCCGGGTCGTCGTCGGCCGACACGTCGTCGCGCATGTGCAGCACGATGACCTCCGCCAACCGGTCGCGGCGCACCCGACCCCACCCCGCGCCCGCCGCGAACACCCGCGCCAGGTGCCCGCCCGCCTCCTCGAACGGCAGCTCGTGGCTGTCGAACGGCGCGGTGAGCGCGAGGTCGTGCAGCAGCGCGGCGACGTAGAGCAGCTCACCGTCGTGCGGAACGTCCACGTCGGCGGCGTACGCCGTGGCCCACGAGAACGCCCGCAGCGAGTGGTTCAGCAGCCACGGCTCGGCGTACTCGTGGCACACCTCCAGCGCTGCGGCGGCGGCCTTCGAGTCGGGCCGGGTGAAGATGAAGTCCACGTCGTGCAGCCTAGGCGGCCGGCCGGCGCGAGGCGATCACGACACCACGCCGTCGGCCACCAGGCCCGCCCAGATCGCCTCGCCCACGGCGGTCAGCGCGGACTGGGGCCTGATCATCACGGTGAACGTGCCGATCCGGCCGTCCTCGTCCAGCTCGATCAGGTCGATGCCCTCGACCTCCTTGCCGTCCACGACGGTGCGGAAGTGCAGCACGTGGCCGTTCGGCCCGTCGTACCGGCCGACGTACCGGAAGTCCCGGAAGGTCCGCTGAAGCACGGCGAACAGCGCGCGCACGGTGTCGATCCCCTCGAACGGCCGGAACTTCACCGGGCTGTGGAACCGGATGTCGTCGCTGAAGAACCGCGTCGCGCCGACGACGTCCCCCGCCTCGACGGCCGCCTTGAACCCCAGCGCCGCGTTCACGCCTGCCTCGTCCATCCCGCCTCCTGCTCGGTCCTGCTCGTGCCTTGTGCTCAGATCGTGGCCGCGAGTCGCATGCCCTGGTCGATGGCCCGCTTGGCGTCGAGCTCCGCGGCGACGTCCGCCCCGCCGATGACGTGCGTGACGACACCGCGCCCGGTGAGCGCGTCCACCAGGTCGCGCACGGACTCCTGGCCCGCGCACACGACGACGGTGTCCACGTCCAGTACCCGCGGCCGTTCCCGACCGGGTCCGAAGGTGATGTGCAGGCCGGCGTCGTCGATCCGCTCGTAGTTCACGCCGGTCAGCTGCTCGACCCCCTTGGC
>NZ_JBFAAX010001292.1:0-1381 GCF_040639995.1 Actinosynnema sp. NPDC023658
GGTGGTGCGGGCCGCCGGTGATGACGCCGAGGTCGAGCGTGCGCGGCGGTGGGCGCAGAACGCCACTCCCGAGACGACCAGGTGGTTCTGGAACACGACGACCCAGCGGTTCGAGGATTCACCGTGGTCGACGGGTCCGCAGCCGTTGTCGGTCCTGGTCACGCGGCATGGGGAGCGGTACCTGGCGACGCGTTCGGACGGAGCGGGTCTGGTCCTCTCCCTGGATGGGTTGGTCGACGCCCTGAGCGACAGCCTCCTGTTCAGGAAGAGCACAGGCTTCTCCCCGGACGTGGATTTCGTGTTCGCCTCGTTGAGTGGTGAGTCGGTCGAGCCGGCGGGCTTCGGCGCGGGGATGCTGGTCGGTGGCTACCTGCGGCGGGTGCACTGGCCGGCGGGGCGCCTGGTGCTGCTCAACAACGGGCGGATCGCGGTCGAGGGTGACGGTTTCCGGACGGCCGAACGGGTCGTGCTGAGTCCGGATGACATCGTGACCTACCCGATGTTCGAAGCGGGCACGGGACGTCTCAACGGGCAGCTCCACCCGTCGTCCTTCAGAGATGTGCTGGGCATGCAGATCTCGCACCGGCGTGAGGCCGCCTTCGGTTTCAAGCGCTACGTCAGGAAAGTCGTCGGGCAGAGGGACGTCGACGGTGCCGTGGTGCGCGGCTACGAGAAGTTGCCCATGAAGTGGTTGAAGGGCCCGGTGCCACCGTGGTACATCACCGTGCACGGTCAGCCGAACAGCGTCGCCGTCCGGCTGCGCACCCGTCGCCCGCACCAACTGGGTGATGAGTTGGACCTGCCGTCGGAGGCCGCGGCGCAGGTGTTGACGCGGAACTCGGTCTATCGCTCGGTGTCTCATCCACAGGGTGAGCAGAAGGTCGCCACCGTCTGCTCGATCAACCAGACCCCGGCGAGCGGTGGTCACCCGTTGGCGTCCTACCTGGTGGGGGCGTTCGAGGAGGTGGACGGCTTCCCGGCGACGGTCTGGGCCGCAGACCAGGTGGTGACCATGCACCACGTCACCGGCAGGCGATCCGTCCTGGAGAACGGGTTCTACCGGAGGGCGGTGCGCCCGGGGGACGAAGCTGTCGACTCGGCCGACGAGGACTTCTCGGACACCGATGTCGAATACGACTTCGAGGCCGATACCGACATCTCCTCCGGTGCTGTTGCCCTTGCTGCTGTCCCTTCGAGGGGCGTTAAGCGTGTGGTGTTGCGGGATGGGTTGGGGGGTGTGGTGGGTGCGGGCTTCTTGTCGGGTGGTGAGGCGCAGGTAGTGGTGGAGGCGTTCGCGTCGGGTGCGGGCGTTCCGGGTGTGTTCAGTGTGGTGGCGCATCGGGGTCCGGAGGGTGTGCGGGTTCCGTTGAAGTCCGGTGGT
>NZ_JBFAAX010001293.1:0-1379 GCF_040639995.1 Actinosynnema sp. NPDC023658
GGCGCAGGAGGAGCACGACGCGTTCGCCGAGCTGCTGCGCGGGCGCGGCGTCGAGGTGCTGCTGCTGGCGGACCTGCTGGTCGAAGCGCTATGCCCACGCGCCGCGCCGCGGCCAGGCTCGACCACGACGTCAGGTCGATCAGCGCCCGGTCGTCCGGCTGGACCTCGCGGAAGCGGTCGATCACCGGCTGGTCGATCTGGTACGACGCCAGCGCGGTGAGCAGCGCCAGGCGTCCGGCGTCCTGCAGGCCCGCGGGCAGCGGCGCGATCGCGTCCTCCACCCAGGCGCGGCTCAGGCCGACGGGCTTGCCGTCCCACCGGGCCAGGTGCTCCAGCACGAGCGCGCGCACCTCGGCGGGCACCGAGCGCTCACCGGCCCGTTCGATGGCGGCGGCGGCCCGCGCGTAGGCACCGGCGATGGCGGTGTGCCCCTCGGCCCACCTCATGTCCTCGGGCAGCGGCGCGTCGGGCAGCAGGTCCAGCGAGGTGCCCGACCGGGGTCCGCCGCGCTCGGCCGTCTTGATCAGCCACACCAGCACCCGGCGCACCACCGTCATCGAGGCGGCCGGTGCGCCCGGGGGCAGCGGCAGCTCGCCCAGGAAGATGTTCACCATCCGGTTGAGGTATTGCAGTATCACCGCCGTGCCGACCATCTCCGGGGCCTGGTCGACCGGGAACGGCACGGGGTGGCCGGCCGCCTCGTCCGGGGTCGCGTTGGCGGTGGCCCAGTCGGCGGCGGCGCGGGCCGCGGGCTCCGGGATCGAGCCGTTCTTGTAGCCCACCAGGTCGATCAGCATCGACGAGTGCATCGAGATGCAGAACGGGCAGTTGTTGCCCTCGGAGACCGCGGTGGACACCGCTTCCTTCTGCGCCCTCGGCGCCGAGCCGGGGACGAGCAGGGTCTCGCGCAGCATCAACCAGGCCGCCGCCAGCACGTCCGGCGAGGACGCGTGCAGCGCGATCGGCGGCGCGAGCACGCCGAAGTCGCGTTCGAGCTCCCGGTAGACCCGGGCCACGTCCTCGCTCGCCGCGCCGTACCGCACCGCGCGGACCTGACGGACCTGCGCGGTGGACAGCCCGCGTAAGCCTGCCTGTACCAGTGTTGCTCGCATGGGGATCGGTTCCTCCGCCGGTGCTCCAGGGATCGGGAAGAAGAAACACAGCGTAGAGGCCGCCATGATCGGAACGTGAGGAGTTCTGCTCCGGTTCGGCCATCCGGCGCTTCGGGGGGAGGCCGGGACGCGCACCCCCGGCAGCACCTGTCGGTCCCGCTTCCCGCCGCACCGCGGGGGTGGACGTCCGCGACGGCCCGTGGTCCGCGAACCACCCACGACCGGCCGGTGGACGGCACGGCTGCGCGAGCGTCCCGCGGTCCGCCC
>NZ_JBFAAX010001294.1:0-1375 GCF_040639995.1 Actinosynnema sp. NPDC023658
TCGATGAACAGCCCGCGGTCGACCAGGTCGTTCACCACCCGCTCGGCGTCCGGGAACCCGAGGGCGACGAGCACTCCCGGCGGGATCAGAGGTTGACCTGCCAGTGCACGTTCACCCGGTAGTCACCGCCGTGACCGACGAACCGCATCTGGGTGGTGGGACGGCGGTACTCGGTCCAGCCGAGGTCCGCGGGGTCGTGGTACATGAACGCGTACCGGTGCGGGAGCTTGACCAGCGCCGTGCGGGCGTCGAACAGGTCGTCGTTGAACAGGTCGATCACCCACTGCACGAACGACCCGACGAGGTAGCCGATGACCTGGCCCAGGAACTCGCCCAGGGCGGCGCCCACGTACTCGGAGAGGAAGTCCCCGACCACCTGGATGATCTTCTCCGCCACCTTGCCGCTGACCTTGGTCCACGCCGAGTTGACCGCGGTCGCGAAACCGCCGCTGTCCTGCTCGGCCATCATCACCACGGCCACGAAGCTGCGCGGCCACCCGCCGGTTCCGGTCAGCGAGAAGCGGTTGAACAGGCGGCCCGGGTCCGCGTAGTCCACCTGGTCACCGGTGTCGAAGTCCTCGTTCACCATCCACAGGGGGACCTTCTTGGTCACGGCGGCGGAGTCGACCGTCAGACCGGCCATCACGATCTCGTCGTCACCGATCTCGTCGGTCTCCTCGACCGCCTTGACCCGGTCGATGCGGAAGTCCAGCGACGTCAGCTTCGGCACGGTGACGAGGTCGAGCTGCTTCAGCTGCGCCAGGTTCCGCGCGTCGGTCTCGGCCGCCTTCTTCTCCTGCGCGAGCTGCTGGGCGCGGGCGTTGACGGAGCTCTTCAGCGCGGCCTCGTCGACCTTCGCCGAGGCGAACGCCCCGGCGAAGCCCAGGGCCCGGAACTGGTCGGCGGTCAGGGCGCCGTGCCTGCCGAACTGCGTGCCGCGGGTGTTGGCCGAGGCGGTGACGAGCTGCTTGGCCACCGCGACGATCGGGTCGCGCTTCTCGGCGGGCAGCGACAGCAGGCCTGCCTTGAGGTCGGCCTCGACGGTGCCGCTCGCGTAGGACCGGCCGAGGTCGGAGGCCACCGCCGCGAACGAGTACCGCAGCGCGTAGTCCGCGTCCTGGGTGAGCGCGAAGATCTGCGGGTTGGTCTGCTCCGGCGAGACCGGTCCGGGCGTCGGCGGCAGCTGCTCGTCGGCCGCCGCCGCGACCTGGGCGTTCGCCACGGCCTGCCCCGGGCCGGCGAGCGCCGCCGCGACCACCACCAGTGGTACGGCGAGGCTGCGGAGAGAGCGATATCTGGTACGGGCTCGTACCTTCATGCGGGTACCTTCCCCTCGTGGACGATCACGTTGACCGTCGTGGTGAAAGGTCTACGG
>NZ_JBFAAX010001295.1:0-1360 GCF_040639995.1 Actinosynnema sp. NPDC023658
GCACGCTCGGCGCGGCGGCGCCCCACCAGGTCGCCCGCGGGCGCAGCGGTCCGGGCCCGGCCGACCCGCGCGACTTCGAGGAGAACTACAAGGGCAAGCGGATCAAGGGCGAGCACGACCGGGACAAGGGCCGGCACAAGGTCCACATCAACGGCCGGAAGCTCGGCGTGGCGCAGGTCGAGCTGCCGGTCGGGCCGGGCTCGGCGGCCACGTTCACCGCGGTGATCAGCACGGTCAGCCACTTCTACCCCATCCCGCTGGACGAGGGCGACCACCGCGACGGCCTCAGGAAGTTGGCGAGGCTCGCCGTGGACCAGCTCGGGGACCAGGAGCTGACCCCCGACGCCGACCACCCGCATTCCTGATCGGCCGCCCGCAGCCCCGGAGGAGCACGCACCCATGGGAACCCGCAAGAGCGTGGCCGCGCTCACCGCCACCGAGAGGTCGAACCTCGTCGGCGCGCTGAAGGCGCTCAAGGCGCAGAGCACCGGTCGCAACTACGACTGGTTCGTGCGCACCCACATGAACTACTTCTCCACCGTCGACGGCCACGACTACGCCCACCACTCGCCGTCGTTCCTGCCCTGGCACCGGGTGTACCTGCAGGAGCTGGAGAACGCCCTGAAGGTGTTCAACCCGGCCGTCGACCTGCCCTACTGGGACTGGACGACCAACCGCAGCACCTCCGGCCCGCCGTTCACGTCCGACTTCATGGGCGGCAACGGCTCCGGCGGCAACGGACCGGTGCTCACCGGCCCGTTCGCCGGCTCCGGGAACTGGCGGATCAACGTCAGCGCGACCTCCTCCACGGCGCTGCGCCGGGCGATGACGCTGCGGGGCTCGCTGCCGACGTCGTCCGACGTGGACACCGTGGTGGTCGTCTCGACCTACGACGTCGAGCCGTGGGGTTCGAGCTCCAGCGGCGGCATGCGCAACCGCGTGGAGGGCGGACTTGCCCCCGGCCTGCACGGCCGCGTCCACAACTGGGTGGGCGGGCACATGGCGCAGACCGACTCGCCCAACGACCCGGTGTTCTTCCTGCACCACTGCAACATCGACCGCGTGTGGTCGCGGTGGCAGGCGAGGTGGGGCTACGACGCCGACAGGTACCTGCCCGGCGGCGGCGTGGAGAACGTCGTGGACGTCGACGAGGTGTTGGAGCCCTTCGGCGTCACCGTGGCGTCCACCCTGGACCACCGCGGCGCCTACACCTACGCCTGAACGGGGTAAGCCGCGCTCAGCGGGCGCGGCGACCGGACTGCGGCGGGTCGTAGTCGTAGTCGTCGTCGGGCGGGTCGAACGGCAGCGGCCGGTTGGACCACGAGTCGATGAGCAGCACGATCGCGGCGCAGACGATGAC
>NZ_JBFAAX010001296.1:0-1359 GCF_040639995.1 Actinosynnema sp. NPDC023658
CCGGGCGGCAGGTCGTCGCGCCGGTACGACCCGGCGACGGCCTCGCCGTCCGACGTGAGCACCCGGGGCGGCGTGAGCGCCTCGTACGACTTGAACGCCTCCTTGCGCCGGCGGATGAGTCCGTCGTCGACCCGCTGCGTGCGCACGGCGTCCTGGAGTTCCTGGAACCGCAGGAAGAAGACGTCCTCGCGCTCCCGCAGCACACCCGCCCGCACCAGGCGCTCGGCCTCGTCCAGCAGGGCCCGCTTGTAGACGGCGTAACGGCTGATCATCCCGTACTTCGGGTACTCGCGGTAGCCGCTGAACGTCCGGACGACGTCGATCTTCCGCTTGGTCTCCTCGGCCTTCCGCTCCCCGTCCGGCAGGGCACGCAGGCGCTCCAGCACCTCCTGCTCCTTCCGCCACGCCTCCTGGCGTCCCTGCTCGAAGCGGCGGCGACCCTCGCCCGGCTCGAAGTTCCGGACGTCGGAGAGGAGCATGGGCAGCAGCGTGGTGGGGCGTTCGCTCCACCGGGGCCTGGTGATGTCGATCTCGCCGACGCAGCGCATCCCGTACTTGTCCAGGTAGCCCGCGATGGCGTCGCGCGCCTCCGGCCCGCCCGGGAGGTCGGCCAACTCGTCGAGGAAGTCCTCGTCGCGGGCCTCGCGCAGGTGGGCGACGACTTCCGGGTGCGGCCGGATCGCGTCCGCGACGTCGAGGAGTGCCAGCCCCATCTCCGACGTGACGTTGTGCGGGACGGACAGCGTGAGCGTGTCGGCCGCGTTCGTCTCGCCCAGCCACTCCTGCAACCGCTCGTTGAGCCACCACGTCGCCTGCATCGCCGCCATGATCACCCGGATGCTCCGCGGCTCGAACAGGAGCCGCCGCAGCTCCTGGACGTCGGCCAGGATGAAGTCGAGCAGCTCCGGGCCGGACTTCGTGCGGATCTCGCGCTCCAACGCGGCGATGGAGGCCTCGCCGCGCGCGACGAACTCGGTGACCAGCTCCGGATCGGCCTCGACCTCGACCGGCGCGGCGCCGGGGATCGGCGGGCCGGACCCCTCGTCCGGGAGCGACGGGAGGAAGCCCTCGCGCGCCACGACGGTCCGCAGCGCGTCCCCGATCAGCGGATCGGACTTCTCCGAGACCGCCAGCAGGCCGGCGCGGCTCGTGGGCGACGCCAACTGGCGGGTGGCGTCCACGAACAGGCGACCGCCGGCCTCGGCCATGGGGCGGGGTGTCGTCAGCTGCCACAGCGACAGCCCGAGCGGCTTCATGGGGTCGGTCTTCATCTGCTGGTGGCCGACCGAGATGTAGACGTGGTTATCGTCGTCGTCAGCCTCGGGGATCGGGAACAGCGTGGTGATCGGTCGGGTGCAC
>NZ_JBFAAX010001297.1:0-1357 GCF_040639995.1 Actinosynnema sp. NPDC023658
GCGCACCAGCCGACCGCACGGGCCGACCGGGCGGCCGGGCGACTGCGAGGACCGGGGCTCAGCGGCGGTGGAAGGCGCCCGGGGTGTGGCCGAAGGACCGGCGGAAGACGTCGATGAACGCGCTGGCCGACGACCACCCGCAGCGGTGTGCCACCGCGGTCACCGGCACGTCGTCGGACAGCATCCGCAGGGCGTGGTAGAGGCGCAGCTGGGTGCGCCACTGCGGGAAGGTCATGCCCAGCTCGGCGCGGAACAGGCGGCTCAGCGTGCGTTCCCCCACGCCGACGGACGCGCCCAGCTCGGCGAGCGTGCGCGGGTCGGCCGGGTCGTCGTGCAGCACCGCGCACAGCTCGACCAGCCGCGGGTCGCGGGGCGTGGGCAGCTGGACGGCCCGCCGGGGTGACGTCCGCAGCTGGTCCAGCAGCACCCCGCGCAACCGCCGCCGTTCCGGCCCGTCCTGCACCGGCTCACGGGTGTAGGCGACGATCAGCTCCCGCAGCAGCGAGCCCACGGCGAGCACCGTCGGCTCGTGCAGGCCGAGCGGGTTGGTCCGCGCGGGCAGGCCCACCAGGTGAAGGTCGACGCGACCGTGGGCGCGGTGCGCGTGCACGGTGCCCGCCGGCACCCAGATCGCCTGCGTCGGCGGTGCGAACCAGGTGCCCGCGGCCGTCGTCACCGCCACCACGCCGGAACCGGCGTACGCGTTCTGGTGGTCGTCGTGCCGGTGCGCGTCGATGCCGGCCAGCGGCGGCAGTCGTCGCGTCCGCGTAGGGGCCTGCGGGAAGTGGCGGATTTCCGACATCACCTGGCACTTTATCGGAAGCGCGACAGACCGCGCGGCCGCGAGGCTCTCCGGCATGACCAAGAACTCCCGCCGCCCGGTCGCGTGGCTGTCGGTCGGCCACGCCTGCGTGGACGTCTACCAGGGCTCGGTCGCCGCCCTGGTGCCGTTCTTCGTGGTCGAGAGGGCCTACCCGTACGCGGTCGCGGCGGGTGTCGTGCTGGCCGCGTCGCTGCTGTCCTCCGTCGTGCAACCCCTCTTCGGGATCCTCACCGACCGGTGGGCGATGCCGTGGCTGCTGCCGGTGAGCACCCTCGTCGGCGGGATCGGCGTGGCGCTGAGCGGGGTCACCCACCAGTACGCGCTCACCGTGGCGGTCATGGCGCTGTCCGGCATCGGGGTCGCCGCGTACCACCCGGAGGCCGCCCGCGTCGCCAGGGTCGCGAGCGGCGGCAGCGACACGGCGATGAGCTGGTTCAGCCTGGGCGGCAACGTCGGGTTCGCCGCCGCGCCGCTGCTGGTCGCCGCGGTCGTCGCCACCGGTGGGCTGGCCGCGTCACCGCTGCTGGCCGTCCC
>NZ_JBFAAX010001298.1:0-1356 GCF_040639995.1 Actinosynnema sp. NPDC023658
GCCCCAACGCGACGCCGCGACCCGGTGGCGGCACCCTGCCGCCCGGGGTGAAGCCGCCGGCCTACATCCCGGCCGGCAGCCCCGGCACGCCCCCGTTGCCCAACACCGTGCCCGGTGGTGGCGGCGCGGGTGGCGGCGGTGGCGGTGGCGGCGTCCCGCGGATGCCCGGCGGCGGCATGCCTCCCGGCGCGTTCGGCGGCGGCGCGGGCGGCTTCGGCCCGACCGGGTCCGGTGGCGCCGGTGGTGCCGGCGGCTCGCTGGCCGCGGGCGGTTCGACGGGCGCGCTGGGTGGTCCCGGCGGGCGTGGCCCGATGCCGGCCGGTGGCTTCGGCCCCGGCGGTGCGGGCGCGGCGTCGTCCGCGATGGCGGGCGGTGCCCCCATGGGCGGCGCGGGCGCACCGGCGGGCGGCCAGCAGGGCGAGGACAAGGAGCACCGGGCCGCGGGCTACATCCGCGGCGAGGACATCTTCGAGGTGCCGGGCGAGAACCTGCCGCCGTCGGTCATCGGCGGTGCGAAGCCCCGCAAGAAGGGCGACCAGTCGTGATCGAGCCCGAGTACGTGCTCACGCCGCGCGAGTTCGACGTGCTGTGGCACCACCTGGACCTCGGCCGGATGCCCTACCCGCTGGACGTGCCGAGCCTCGGCGCCACCGTGGAGGAGCGCAAGCGGCTGCGGGAGGAGGTGCTCGCCGGGTACGGCGAGCCCGCGCCCCGGCTGGTGGCGCTGCTCCGGCTGCTCGGTGATCACGAGGTGGCCGTGGACGCGGTCGCGCACGTGGACCGGGCGGTGCGGGCGGTGGCCGTGTCGGACGGGCAGCGCGCGGCGTTGGCGGTGATCGACAGCGGCTCCATCGGGGTGCTGGAGATCCGGCCGACGTCGTTGGCCCGCTCGATCGTGGAGGTGCTGCCGGACGGGTCCGCGGGGCCCGGCAGCGCGCTGTCGCTGCGGCTGGAGGCGTTGCACGAGGCCGTGGCGCTGCAGAACGAGCAGTCCGACGACGAGGACGACGACCCGTGGGGCGGCAGCGGCGAGCTGGACGAGCGGGAGGCCCTGCAGAAGGCGGGGTTGTCGCGCGAGGACGCGTCGGTGGTCAGCGAGCTGGCCGCGAGCCGGATCGCGGGCGGCCAGTTCGGCGTCACCGTGGGCGGCGGCTACCGGCGTGACCGGGCCGGCGCGCTGATCACCTGGTTCGACACCCACCAGGGCCGCTACCTGATGGTCAACGAGGACGGCTGGCTCAGCCTCGCCCCGACCGACAACGACCGCATCGCCACCCGCATCGCGTCGGTCCTGGCCGCGGTCTCCTGACCCACGACCCGCGCCGCCCGGCCCCGCGCCTCACGAGCCCCCGCCCC
>NZ_JBFAAX010001299.1:0-1356 GCF_040639995.1 Actinosynnema sp. NPDC023658
GGTGCCGATCCCGTACTGACCCCCGTCCAGTTCGGCGGCCACCTCGCTGGTGGCGTTGGTGGTGCGGACCGGGCCGTCGAGCAGCACGGTCACCGTCGCCCCGTCCACGCCGGGGACGGCCCGGACCACCTGCTCGCAGACCTGCTGCAGCAGCACGTCGAAGTCGTCCTCGCTGTCGAGGACGGCGCTCAGGGTCGCCAACGCGCCGGTGACCTCGTCGAGCGCCGACGAGCGTTCCCCGGTGCGCCCCGCGTCCTCCATGTCCGCCTCCTGTCGTGTCACCGGGCGGGCCCGTGCCGATGCGTGACCCTGGAGCGGCGGACACCCGCGCACCGCACCGGCACACCCGGCCCGGCGGTACGTGCGACGCCCTCACATACCGGCGCCCATCTCGGCCACGGTGTGCGTGCGCAGGTCGGGGCGCGGACCGCCGGCGACCTGCGCCACGATGGCCCGCACGTGGTCCTGGGCCTGCTCGGCCAGTCCGTCGTACACCGCGAGGAACACCTCCCGGGCACGGGCGCGCGGCCAGTCGGGCGGCATCAGCGCGACGGGCAGGGGGTCGAGGGCCGGGAAGCGGCGGTAGGTGTCCATCACCCCGGTGCGGGCCCGCACGGCGTCCGCGCCGGTGATGCGGCCGGCGGCGACCCTCGGCAGCAGCGGCTCCCAGCCCTGGATGAACGCCTCGTACCGCGCCGCGATGGCCTCGACGTCCCAGGCTTCGACCGGGTCGCGGGCGGTGTCCGACTCGAACCGCACGTGCCGCGCGCGGAACGCGGTGGTGGCGCCGGACGTCAGCGCGACCAGCTCCGCGTGCGCCTTCTCGGTCAGGGGCCGCGGCGAGACCCAGACGCCGTCGTAGAGCGGCGCGTACCCCAGCCACCGCAGTTGGGTCCGCAGCGCGCTCCGCCGCGTCTTCTCCTCCTTCGGCATGGTGAAGACGACGACCGTCCACAAGCCGTCCCAGCGGTCGGGTCCGGTGGCGAAGGCCGCGATCGTGGTGCCGCCGAGCGACAGGTTGGCCGCGGCGGGCGCGGTCAGGCGGTAGGAGCTCTGCTTGCCCTGCCGGCTGCCTTCCAGCACGCCCCGGCGGGCCAGCCTGCTGATGGCGGTCCGCGCGGCGCCGGCGGTGACGCCGAACTCGCCCAGGAGGGTGACGATCGCTGCGGTGGGCAGCCAGGCACGGGTGCGCACGGTGTGGTCGGCTATCAGGGTCACCGCCAGGCCCTGCGGCGAGCTGCCGTTCTGCCGGCGTGGCAGCCGGACCGCCTCGGCGTCGACGTCGGAGAAGATCTCCTCGACGTTGAACGGACTGACCACGCTGTGCTCCCGTCGCCTGTCCGCCTGAGGTTCCCC
>NZ_JBFAAX010001300.1:0-1355 GCF_040639995.1 Actinosynnema sp. NPDC023658
GCTGATCGACGCGATCCGGGTTAGGTTGCCCGCATGGCCGGAAAGGTGCCTTCGGTGGAGCTGGAGGTCGGGGACCGCACCGTGCGGATCTCCAACCCGGATCGCGTCTACTTCCCCGCGCGCGGGGAGACCAAGCTGGACCTCGCCCGCTACTACCTCGCGGTCGGGGACGGGATCGTGCGCGCGCTGCGGGACCGGCCGTGCATGATGCACCGGTTCCCGTCCGGGGTGGCGGGAGAGAAGGTGCACCAGAAGCGGCTGCCCCGAGGGGCGCCGCCGTGGGTTCGGACGGTGCGGGTGCACTTCCCCCGCTACGACCGGCACGCCGACGAGCTGTGCGTGACCGACGTGGCGGACGTGGTGTGGGCGGTGCAGATGTCGACCGTGGAGTTCCACCCGTGGAACTCCCGCGCCGCCGACACGGAGAAGCCCGACGAGTGGCGCATCGACCTCGACCCGATGCCCGACTGCCCGTTCTCCCGGGTCCGGCGGGTCGCGCACGTGGCGCACGAGGTGCTGGACGAGCTGGGCGCGGTGGGCTGGCCGAAGACCTCGGGCGGGTCGGGGCTGCACATCTACGTGCGGGTGAAGCCGGAGTGGGGTTTCGCCGACGTGCGGCGGGCGGCGTTGGCGTTCGCCCGCGAGGTCGAGCGGCGCGCGCCCGACGACGTGACGACGGCGTGGTGGCGGCGCGACCGCGACCCGCGCAGCCTGTTCGTGGACTACAACCAGAACGCGCGCGACCACACGATCGCCAGCGCCTACTCGGTGCGCGGGGTGCCGGAGGCGACCGTGTCCACGCCGGTGCGGTGGGACGAGGTCGACTCGCTGGACCCGCGCGACTTCACCATCGCCACCGTGCCCGCCCGCTTCGCGGAGCTGGGCGACCTGCACGCCGGGATCGACGACGCGGTGTTCTCGCTGGAGCCGCTGCTGGAGTGGGCCGACCGCGACGGCGAGGACGTCCCGGAGGAGTGACGGGTCAGCGCAGCACGCGCGGTCGGCGGCGGCCGGCCGCGATGCCGTTCTCCACGTGGTGCAGCGCCTCCCGCTCGGTCCACCCCTCGACGCCGATGTGCGCCGAGGCGGCGGCCAGGAGCACGGACATCGCCGTGACCTCGTCCAACCAGCCCGCGCCGACCAGTTCACCGAGCCGGCAGGCGGCGGTGAACACGATGTGCGCGCGTCCGCCGGGTCGGGCCTCGCGGACGCGTTCCACCTCGCCCTCCACCACGGCGGCGCGGTAGGCGTCGACCCGGCGCGGCGAGGGCCGTTGGACGGGGATCGGCAGGTCCTCGGGCGGCGGCGGGGTCAGCACGGCGACCAGCCACTCCGGCGCGGGCGCGACCGGCGCG
>NZ_JBFAAX010001301.1:0-1355 GCF_040639995.1 Actinosynnema sp. NPDC023658
GTTCGGGCATGTGGTCGAAGTTCATCCCGTACACGCCGACGACCATGGTCGGGATGGCGATGATCGCCACCCAGGCCGACATCTTGCGCATGTCGTTGTTCTGCTGGAGCGAGACCTTGGCCAGCGTCGCGTCCACCAGGGTGGTGAGCATCTCGTCGAACGCGGTCACCCGCTCGGCCGCGCGGGTGAGGTGGTCGTCGACGTTGCGGAAGTAGGAGCGGACGTCCTCGGGCACCAGCGGGCCGCAGGAGCCGTCGCTGAGCTTGCGCAGCGGGGCCGCCAACGGCATCACCGCACGTCGCAGCTCCATGATCTCCCTCTTGACCAGGTACATCTGCTCCACGCCGATCTCGCTGCGCGGCGCGAAGACGGCGGCCTCGACCAGGTCGATGTCGCCCTGGAAGGCCTCGGTGACCTCCAGGTAGCCGTCGACCACGCGGTCCGCGATCTCGTGCAGCACCATCGCGGGCCCGGCGGCCAACAGCTGCGGCGAGGCCTCCAGCTGCCGTCGCACGTCGCCCAGCTCCGAGTGGTGGCCGTGGCGGACCGTGACGACGTAGTCGCGCCCGAGGAACACCATGATCTCGCCGGACTCGACGATCTCGTTCGCCGTCGTCGGTGACTCGTGCTCCAGGTAGCGCAGCGTCTTGAGCACCATGAACAGGTTGCCGTCGTAGCGGTCGAGCTTGGGCCGCTGGTGGGCGTGCACCGCGTCCTCGACGGCGAGTTCGTGCAGGTCGAACGCCTCCGCGACGTCGCGGATGTGCTCCTCGTCCGGTTCGAACAGGCCCACCCAGACGAACCCGCCACCGCGGGCGCGGACCTCGGTGACGGCGTCGGCGGCGGACCACCGGCCGGGCAGGCGCACGCCGTCGACGTAGACCGCGCACGCCACCACGGCGTCCGGCTTCGCGCCCGCGACCGGGGTGGGCAGACCGTCGGCAGAACTCACCATATGGGTGATCTTCTCGCACCCGGCCCCGCGGCGCACCGATCACGGCCGCACGCGCCTTCGGCACCGCCGCTCACCTCGACCGCCCGTCGTGCCCGTAGGAGGCTGCGCCGCCGCCGCACCGCCGGAGGGGGCTCCGGTCGGACTTGAGCTTGCCGTTACGGCAGGGTTTAGCGTCCCCGGTCATGACGATCACCGTTCTGGACACCGGCCCGGCGATGCGGGAGGTCCTGAGTTCGCCCCGAGCCGACCGGCCCGCCCTCCTCAAGGCGATGCTGGAACCCGCCGCGGGCCTGTACCGGTACTTCCCCGGCGAGGTCGACCTGGTCGCGCTGCACCGGATGGGGCCGGGGTTCCCGATCGACCGCTACGAGGAGCGGTGACTCGAAGCGCTGGAGGCGAT
>NZ_JBFAAX010001302.1:0-1354 GCF_040639995.1 Actinosynnema sp. NPDC023658
CGACGACCGGTTCGTCCGGGCCGCGCACCGCCGCGACCTGGAGGTGCACGTGTGGACCATCGACGACGAGCCGGAGATGCGGCGCCTGCTGGACCTGGGGGTGGACGGGCTGGTCACCGACCGGCCGGACCGGTTGCGCGACGTGCTGGTCGACCGGCGGGCCTGGACCGGCGGCTGACCACCCCCACCCGCACACCCGCCGCGGGCACCGCGCGTGCACGCGCCGTGACGTGCGGGGGGGCCGGTTGGCAACAGCTTGGTGATGATCACCACGAACAGGTGGCGCGCGAGATACAGTCCGCCCCCATGAGCGTGGCCGACAGCACCGCACCCGCCCTGGACCGCAAGCGGGAACAACGCGGCTGGACCTGGTACGACTGGGCGAACTCGGTGTTCCCCACCTCCGTGGTGACGGTGTTCCTCTCCGGCTACCTCACCGCGGTGGCCAAGGAGGCGGCCCTGGCCGACACCGCCCGCAACGGGCCCACGCCCTGCGCGGACGGCCCGCTGCGGCAGTGCGACATCTCCCTGTTCGGCGCCCACTTCCCCGCCGGGTCGCTGTGGGGCTACCTGCTGTCCATCGCCACCGTGGTGCAGGTGGTGGTGCTGCCGGTGATGGGCGCGATCGCGGACCGCACCCAGAACAAGCTGCGCATGCTGGGCGGCCTGGCGTTCACCGGCTCGGCGGCCACCATCGCCCTGGCCGCGGTCGGTGGCGACAACTGGCACCTGGGCGTGGCGCTGTTCATCCTCGGCAACATCTGCTACGGCGCGTCGGTCGTCGTGTACTACGCGTTCCTGCCCGAGATCGCCACCCCCGACGAACGCGACGCGGTGTCCTCCCGCGGCTGGGCGTTCGGCTACCTCGGCGGCGGCGTGGCGCTGGCGGTGCAGCTCGCGCTGTTCATCGGCCACGACGCGGTCGGGCTGGGCGAGGGCGCCGCGGTGCGCGTCGGGTTCGTGCTGTCGGGGCTGTGGTGGGCCGGGTTCACGCTCATCCCGCTGACCCGCCTCAAGCGCCACCAGGCGCCGCACGGCACCGAGTCGGGCGCGTCGGTGGTCACCGCCGGGTTCGCCGAGCTGCGGCAGACGGTGAAGCAGGCCCGCCTGTTCCCCCTGACCCTGGCGTTCCTGGGCACCTACCTCATCTACACCGACGGCATCGCCACCGTCGCCAACGTCTCCGCCCAGTACGGCCGCGACGAGCTCGAGCTCGACGAGACGGTGCTGATCACGACCATCCTGATCGTGCAGTTCGTCGCGTTCTTCGGCGGCATGCTGCACGGTCGCCTCGCCAGGGCGTGGGGCGCCAAGCGCACCATCATGGTCAGCCTGTGCGTGTGGATCGTGGTGA
>NZ_JBFAAX010001303.1:0-1353 GCF_040639995.1 Actinosynnema sp. NPDC023658
CGCGACGTTGCCCCGGTGGAACACCGGGTACGAGGGCTTGCGTGGCACGTCCCGGTCGTCCGCGCCCGCCGCGAACACCACGCCGTCGTGGCCGGCGAGGACCGCGCGGAACTCCGCCTCGGAGGCCTTCGTCGCGTCCAGGGCGTGGTCGACGCCCTCCCGCGCGCTGCGCGCGACCGACGTCGCCTCGTGCCCGTCCGCCCGCAACCGGTCGACGACGTGCTGCCCGACCAAGCCGCTCCCGCCCACCACCAGAACCCTCATGGGGTGATCATGCCGGTTCGGCGGCCCGCAGCGTGAGCAGGGACACCTCGCTCGGCGCGAACACCCTCAGCGGCGGACCCCAGAACCCGGCACCCCGGCTGGTGTACAGCCGGGTGCGCTCGCCGTGGCGGCTCAGCCCGGCCAGCACCGGCTGCTGCAACCGGACCAGCAGGTGGAACGGCCAGATCTGGCCGCCGTGCGTGTGCCCGGACAGCTGGAGGTCGATGCCGGCCGCCACCGCCTTGGCGACCTCGCTCGGCTGGTGGGCCAGCAGCACCACCGGGTCGTCGGCGCAGGTGCCGGCGAGCGCCGCGCCGAGGTCCGCGCCGTGGCCGTTCACGCCCGAGTGCGCCCCGGTCACGTCGTCCACGCCCGCGAACACCAGCCGCGCGCCGTCGCGCTCCAGCACCCGGTGCTGGTTGTGCAGGCTCGTCCACCCCAGCTCGGCCATGTGGTCCAACCACGCCTGCGCGTTGCTGAGGTACTCGTGGTTGCCCGACACGTAGAACCGGTGCCCCGCCCGCACGTCGCCCAGGGCGGCGGCCTGGCCGCGGCGCTGCGCCACCGTGCCGTCCGCGATGTCCCCGACGTGGACGACTACGTCAGGGTTGAGCCCGTTGACCACCGCCACCGTGCCCTCGGACCACTTGGTGCGGTCGATCGCGCCGTAGTGGGTGTCCGCCAGCACCGCGATCGTCAGCCCGTCGAACGCCCGGTCCAGCCGGGGGAGCACCACGTCGGTCCGCTTCACCCGCGGCACCCGGCGGGCCTCGCGGATCCCGTACCCGACCAGCGCCGCGCCGAGGACGAGCAGCACGACCGCGACGAACCGCGCCCGGAACGGGTTCTCCACCCCCGCGACGGCCAGCACGAGCCGCAGCACGTGGGTGATCAGGGTCCAGGAGAAGAACACCCACACCACGCCCAGCATGAGGTGCGCGACGCGCGACGCCCGGTCGGAGTGCCGGCGGCCGTGCGCGCGGACCAGCAGCAGCGGGAACGCCACCGAGACGACGACGAAGAACGCCGTGCCGACCGCCTGCACCGGCCACGGCCACCGCGCGCCCGGCGCGAGCAGGCCCGTCCAGG
>NZ_JBFAAX010001304.1:0-1352 GCF_040639995.1 Actinosynnema sp. NPDC023658
CTGGGTGTCGCACGCGGTGGTGTACGGCGACCTCAAGCCGTACCTGGTCGCGCTGATCACCCTCGACCGGGACGAGGTCGTCCCGTGGGCCGCCGAACGCCCGCCCCGGCCTCCCGGTGCACCTGCACGTGGCCGACCCGGACCCGCTCGTGCCCCCGGTCGACGTGGCCGCCTGGCAGACCGCGGTGACGCCGGCCGACAGGCAGGTCTTCACCTACCCCGGGGCGGGCCACTTCTACACCGACGCCGACTCGCCGGACCACGACGAGCAGGCGGCGGACCTCACCTGGCGCCGCGTCCTGACCTTCCTCGACGCCCTCGACCGCTGAGCGGCCCGCGAGGGGCGGGCGGATAACGCCGGACCGGCCCGCGGGGATAGTCGGCGTGAGGAGCGGATCGGCGGACGGGAACGGTGGGGGCGGTGGCGGTCGACATGCCCGGCGGGGACCGGCACCTGGTCGACCGCCGGATGGCGTTGGCCCGCGAGTGGGACGACCTGGTCGGCCGGGTGCGCCGCATCGAGGGGTTCGAGGACTTCCTGCGCGCGCCCGACCCGGCGAGCCTGCTGCCCGCCGCGCGGAACGGGCCGGTGGTGGCGGTCAACGTCAGCACGGCCCGGTGCGACGCCCTGATCGTCCGCGAGGACGGCGTGTCGGCCGTGCCGCTGACCCGGCTCACCGCTGCCGACGTCGAGCAGCGGGCCCGCGGTTACCTCGACGTCCTGGGCGCGGTGGAGGAAGCCGGTCGGGCGCTGCTGTCCGCGCGGCTTGAGGTCGACCGGGGCACGGGTGGGCGCGCGGCGGTGGGCCGGTACGACGCGGCGAAGCGCGGGTACCTGGCGGCGCGGCAGGCCGCGGAGGACGGCCTGTCCGAGGTCGCCGGGTGGCTGTGGGACGTGGTGGCCGAACCCGTGCTGGCCGGGTTGGGGTTCGACGCGGTCGTGGCGGACCCGCCGCGGTTGTGGTGGTGCCCCACCGGGTTGCTGAGCCTGCTGCCCCTGCACGCGGCCGGTCACCACGCCGAGGGCGGCGGGCGCACGGTGGTCGACCGGGTGGTGTCGTCCTACACGCCGACGGTGACCGCCCTGCGCGACGCGAACCGTCCCGCCGGCGAGGTGTCCCGCCGGATGCTCGTCGTCGCGCTGCCGGAGACGGCCGGCCAGGTGCCGCTGCCCGCCGTCGGACGCGAACGCGACCTGGTCACCGGGCTGTTCCCCGACCACACGCTGCTGGAGGGGCCGGACGCGACGTGGGAAGCCGTGCGCTCGGCGCGCTTGCCGACGTCCTTCGCACCCTTGATGCGCAGGATCTCGACCGCCTTGTCGAAGTCGCCGTCGGCTTCCTCGAGCGCCT
>NZ_JBFAAX010001305.1:0-1350 GCF_040639995.1 Actinosynnema sp. NPDC023658
AAGGTGGTCGCCGCCGCCGCGCTCGTGGGCCGGAGCCCGTAGCCGAACTCCAGGTACGCGGCGACCGTGGTGACCACCGCCAGGTGCGCGGCCACCGCCGCGCCCGACGGGCTCGCCACCCACCCGACGCCGAGCAGCAGCACCACCGGCAGCACCAGCGCCGACGCGCCGCCGAACACCGCGCCCACCACCGCCCGGGACGGGTGCCCGACCCCGATCAGGTGCGCGCAGATGACCGAGTACACGGCGTAGGACAAGCCCGCGACCAGCGCCAACGCCACGCCGACGAGATCGACGTGCGCGTCGCCGCCGCCCAGGACGAGCGCCGCGCAGCCGACCACGGCGGTCGCCGTGAGCAGCGGTCGGGACCGCAGGCCGAGCACGATCGGCGCGGTGGCCAACGCCACCGTGGTGGCCACCGCCACACCCGTGCGGGCGACGGCAGGGTAGAAGGCGAGCGCGTAGCCCGCCACGGTCACCGCGCCGAGCAGCAGCAGGCGCCGGTCGGCGGTGCGCAGCACGTCACGCGTGCCGCGCGAGGTGGCGAACAGCAGGAGGCCGCCGAGCACGAGGCCCACCCCGCCGACGGCTGCGGCCGGTGCGGAGGCGGGCGCCAGCGAACTGGCCGTGCCGGTGGTGCCCCACAGGACGCACGCGGCCAGGATCGGCAGCGGTCCGCGGGTGGGACGAGGGCGTGCTGGTACGACGAAGGTCGACACGATGTCTCCGTTCGCGAAACGGGAAGAGGGGACGCGAACGGGCGCACTGCGGTCAGGCAGGCGTGCGGGTGTGCTCCAGCCGGTGCGCCCGGTCAGGCGCCCGGCGGCGGGAGGACCACGTGCCAGTGGGTGTTCACGACCGGGATCCTAGCCCGGCGAACCCCCGGTATCCTGGGGATCATGGACATCGGCGTCGCGGATGACCTGCTGCGGCGGTCCCTCGTGGTCTACAAGTTCGCGGTCGACGAGCTCATGACGAAACTGCGGATCCTGAGCGAGGAGTTCGACCTCGTCCACCGGCACGACCCCATCGAGCACGTCACGCAGCGGGTGAAGCGGCCCGACGCGATCCTCGACAAGCTCCGGCGCAAGGGCCTGCCGGCGGACCTGTCGCTGGCCGCCGAGCACCTCGACGACGTGGCGGGCGTGCGGGTGGTGTGCCCGTTCGTGTCCGATGTGTACCGCGTGCGCGACATGCTGGCCCGCCAGAGCGACGTGGAGATCCTCAAGACCAAGGACTACGTCGCCGCGCCGAAGCCCAACGGCTACCGCAGCCTGCACCTGATCGTGCGGATCCCGGTGTTCCTGTCCGACCGGGTGGAGCACGTCAAGGTCGAGGTGCAGCTCCGCA
>NZ_JBFAAX010001306.1:0-1348 GCF_040639995.1 Actinosynnema sp. NPDC023658
CAAGGTCACCGGCCTGTCCCTGGGCGCCGACGACTACGTGACCAAGCCGTTCGACCTGGAGGAGCTGATCGCCCGCATCCGGGCGATCCTGCGCCGCACCTCGGGCCACCGGGAGGACGTGCTGACCGTCGGCGCGCTCGCCCTCGACGCCGAAGGGCACCGGGTGACCCGCGCCGGGCTGCCCGTCCGCGTCTCGCCCACCGAGTTCCGGCTGCTGCACTACCTGATGGAGAACGCCGGGCGCGTGGTGTCCAAGGCGCAGATCCTCGACCGGGTGTGGCGCTACGACTTCGGCGGCGACGCCGGCATCGTGGACACCTACATCTCGTACCTGCGGCGCAAGGTCGACGCCGAGGACCCCAAGCTGATCCACACCGTGCACGGCGTCGGGTACGTGATGCGGGAACCCGCCGGGTGAGGCGCGTGCTGGACCGGCTGTCCCTGCGGGTCAGGCTGCTGCTGCTCACCGCGGGCCTGCTGCTGGCCGGGCTGGGCCTGGTCGGTGCGGTCGTGTCCGACCAGCTGGACCGCTACCAGCTGGACCGGGTCGACGCCCAGCTGCACTCGCTCGGTGAGATCATCTCCCACGTGCCGGCCACCGGGCCGCTCGACGCCGTCGGCGCCACGCCCCGCCCCGACCTCCTCGACCCCGCCCTCCGCCTGATCGGCACGCCCTACCTCGTCTACCTGGGCGCGGACGGCGCGGTGGTGGGCGGCCTGCACTCCAGCCGGTTGGACGACGCGACCCTGCCCGGACCCGACGAACTGCGCACCGTGCCCACCGACGGCGAGCCCGTCGACCTGCCCGCCGCGGACGGTTCGGGACGCTGGCGCGCGGTCGCGCGGCCCACCACCGGGTGGGAGGGGACGGTCGTCGTGGCGGCGCCGCTGGCCGAAACCGACGCCACCACGGCCCGGCTCCGCGCGACGAGCCTGATCAGCGGCGCCGTGCTGCTGGCGGTGCTGACGGCGGTCGGCTGGTTCGCCCTCGACCGGGGTCTGCGACCGCTGCGGCGGATCGAGCACACCGCCGCCGCGATCGCCGTGGGCGACCTCACCCGGCGCGTGCCCGTCCTCGCCGCGCCCACCACGGAGGTCGGGCACCTGGCGACCTCGCTCAACACCATGCTCGGCCAGCTCGAACGGGCCTTCGCGGACCGGGCCGCGTCCGAGGCGCGGATGCGCACGTTCCTCTCGGACGTCAGCCACGAACTGCGCACCCCGTTGTTCGGCATCAAGGGCTCGACCGAGCTCTACCGGATGGGCGCGATGCCCGAGCGCGCCGACGTGGACCAGGCGATGCTCCGCATCGACCGCGAAGCCACCCGGCTCACCAGCCTCACCGAGG
>NZ_JBFAAX010001307.1:0-1346 GCF_040639995.1 Actinosynnema sp. NPDC023658
CGACTGACAGTGATGATGTGTGTGGTGATGTCGTTGGCGGGTCTGACCCATCGACTGACTGACGTCCTGACTGTCCTGCTGGGGATTTGTCGGCCCGTCGACGGCGTCACCGCGCACGCGGCCGGACGGGCGTTTGTGACTTCATAGGAGCCTGGCCAGAGGCCCCGTCACTGTCCTGTCCACCCGCCCGACCGGCGCGTGCCGCCCCTGGTGAACCCACGCTGCAAGGGACGGACATGACCAGCATGACGCACGACGGCACACCGGTCACCGGCGGAGTCGACACCCACGGCCTAACCCACCACGCCGCCGTGATCGACCCGGTCGGCAGACACCCGGCCGACCGGGAATTCCCCGCGACCATCGCCGGCTATCGAGCACTGCTGGGCTGGATGCGCTCACACGGCCCGGTGGCCGCGGTCGGGGTCGAGGGCACCGGCGCCTACGGCGCCGAACTGGCCCGCGTGCTCACCGCCGCCGGGATCACCGTCGTCGACGTCGACCGACCCGACCGCAAGACCAGGCGGAGCAAGGGCAAGTCCGACCCCGTCGACTCCTACGCCGCCGCCTCCGCCGTGCTCTCCGGGCGGGCCACCGGCCTCCCGAAGAGCCGGGACGGTGCCGTCGAGGCCGTCCGGGTTCTGCGCGTGGCCCGCCGCAGCGCGGTCAAGGCCCGCACCCAGACCGTCAACCAGATCCGAGGCCTGCTCGTCTCCGCGCCCGCGGCGCTGCGTGAGCGGGTCACCCGCGGCCTGAACCGGGCCGCGCTGGTCGACGCGCTCGCCCGGCTGCGACCAGGCGACGATCTGTCCGACCCGACCACCGCGACCCGGGCGGCCCTGCGCCGCCTGGCCCGCCGCCACCGCGCCCTGGACGCCGAGATCACCGAACTGGACGCCGAGATCGGTCCGCTGGTCGCCCGAACCGCGCCCGCCCTGCCGGAGCTGTTCGGCGTCGGCCCGGAGACCGCCGGACAGCTTCTGACCTCGGCCGGTGACAACCCGGAACGGATGCGGTCGGAGGCGGCGTTCGCGCACCTGGCCGGGGTCGCCCCGATCCCCGCGTCCTCCGGGCGCGTCCACCGCCACCGGCTCAACCGCGGCGGCGACCGCGCCGCCAACAACGCCCTGCACACCATCGCCCTGGTCCGTATGCGCCACGACCAACGCACCCGCGACTACGTCCAACGCCGCACCAGGCAAGGCCTGTCCGGCAAGGACATCATCCGCTGTCTCAAACGCTTCATCGCCCGCGAGGTCTATCGCGCACTGACCAGCACAAACCCCCACCACGCCACCCAACCCACAAACCCAGCCACCGCCGCTTGACTTCTATAGGAGCATCCC
>NZ_JBFAAX010001308.1:0-1346 GCF_040639995.1 Actinosynnema sp. NPDC023658
TGACCAGGCCCATCCCGTACGCGGTGCGGTAGCCGAGGTGCTGCGCGAGGCCCAGCAGCGGTCCCGACAGCATCGCGCTGGTCTTGGCCGTGTTGGTGAACAGCGTGCTGGCGTAGCCGGGACGGCCGGGCGCGAGGTCCTGGAAGTACGAGATGCCCACGCCCATCACCGCGGAGATCACCACCGCGTGCAGCACCTGCGCGGCCATCACCTGCCAGGTCGCCTCGGTGAGGAGCATGATCCCGTAGTAGACCAGCGCCACCGCGCCGCCCGCGAGCACCAGCACCCGGTGGTTGACCCGGATGGCCAACGCGCCGAAGCCGAGCATCAGCGGGATCTCCAGCGCCGCGCACAGCCCCAGCACGAGCCCCGCGTCACCGGTCGTGCCCCCGAGGTCCTCGGTCACGAACAACGGCATCGCCGCCACGCCGACCGACGTCGCGCACTGCAGCAGCACGAAGGCCGCCGCCGCGAGCACGACCTCGCGCCGCAACCCGGACTGCCGTTCCACCTCGTGCGACGGCGGGCTGGACGGGCCGAGCTCGGGCAACCACACCAGGGTCACCACGACGGCCAGCACGTACACCGCCGCGCTGACGCCGAACAGCCCGGTGAAACCGCCGCCCACGATCAGCAGCGCGCCCAGCGGCGGACCGCCGACCCACGCGACGGACATCGTCGTCCGCAGGCCGCTCATCGCCAACGGCGCCTTGGCCGAACCGCTGCGCTCCAGCAGCTGCCGGGCGTAGGCGAACATCTGGGGCATCTGCGAGGACGCGACCGCGAACAACGTGACCGCGACGCCCAGCAGCAACCAGTAGTCGCGCAGCACGGCGAACAACGCCCACGACACCGCACCGGCCGACCCGGCGACGGCGAGCAGCGTGCGACGGATCGCCCGCGAGTCGGAGAACCGCCCGACCAGCGTGCTCACCAGCATCGACACCAGGGCACTGATCAGCAGGAACGCCCCGACCGCGACCGGGCCCGCGCCGACCTCCTTGATCAGGAACAACGACAGGAACGGACCCGCCAACGCGTACCCGACACCGGTCAGCAGGCTCACCGACACCAACGGGACGAAGGGACGGGACCGGGTTCCACTCAGGACGGGCACACCGGCGATCCTCGCCTCCCGGGTGGGCGACGAGGAAGCCGATTTCCAGCATGCGGACCGGTGAGAGCGCTCACACAGTGGCGCGCGCCACCAGGACCGCCATGTCCAGCGGCAGCTCGCGGATGTCCTCCAACGCGAAACCGTTGGCCGACAACAGCCGTCGATGCTCCTCTGTGGTCCGTTCACCGCCCTGCACGGTGTTGACCATCATGTGCACGTTGAACGCCAA
>NZ_JBFAAX010001309.1:0-1343 GCF_040639995.1 Actinosynnema sp. NPDC023658
CGGGAGGCGCTGCGCTTCCGGCCTGGTCCCGCGCCCGCGGTGGTGGAGGTGGACGGGGTGCGGCTCGGGTTGGCCGTCTGCAAGGACACCGGCGAGCCGCGGCACGCGGCGGACACCGCGGCGTTGGGCGTCGACGCGTACGTGGCGGGCACGGTGAAGCACTCGTGGGAGTCGGACCTGCAGCACGAGCGGGCGCGGCGGATCGCGGTCGAGCACGGCGTGTGGGTGGCGGTGGCGAGCTTCGCGGGGTCGACCGGTGAGGGGTACGAGTCGGCGGCGGGTCGTTCGGCGGTGTGGGACCCGTCCGGTGGAATGATCACGTCCGCAGGCATCGGGGTGGACGCCGTGGTGCGGGCGGTGATCCCGGCGGGCTCGACAGACGGAGGCGCATGACCGACGCGGATCTACCCGGTCTCTTCCACGACGCCGAACGGGCGTCGCGGCGTGGTCAGCGGATGGCGCTGGGCTGGAGCAAGGTCCGGTTGGTCAGCGCCGTCGCGGCGGCCGTAGGCGGCGCGCTGGAGTGGAAGGGCGCGACCGCCGTCCACCCGTGGGGCCTGCTGGCGCTGGTGGCGTTCTCGGTGGCGCTGGTGATGGAGATCCTGCTGTGGACGCAGCAGCCCGAGCGGGACTGGTACGCCGGGCGCGCGGTGGCGGAGTCGATCAAGACGCTGGCTCGGCGGTACGCGGTGGCCGGCGCCCCGTTCTCGACCGACGTGGCGCGACCGAGGGCGCTGTTCGGGGAACGCGTGGCGGAGGTGGTCGCGCAGAGCGAGCAGCGGCTCCCGCTGGACAGCGACCCGTCGGCCACGGCCGCGATGACGGCGTTGCGGGAGAGGCCGTTCGAGCAGCGGCGGACGACGTACCTGCAGGACCGGCTCCAGGTGCAGAAGGCGTGGTACACGGAGAAGGCGCGGGCCGACCGGCGGCGGGCGATGCAGTGGCGGGTCGCCCTCGTCGTCGGTGAGGTGCTGGCGATCGTGCTGGCGGGTGGCCGGGCGTTCACCGTGTGGGACCTGGACTACTCGGGCATCCTGGCCGCCGCGGTCGCCAGCGGCGCGGCGTGGCTCGCGACGCGGCGGCACTCGTCGTTGGCGACCGGGTACTCGTTGGCGGCGCGGGAGTTGGTGCTGGTGCAGGCGAAGCTGCAGGACGCCGACGAGGCGTCGTGGGCCGAGGCGGTGGCCGAGGCCGAGGAGTCGATCAGCCGGGAGCACCAGCTGTGGCCGGCGTCGCGGCCGGTGGAGGAGTGACCGGCGTGGAGGTCGCGGTGGTCACCGGCGCGGCGCGCGGGTTCGGGCTGGAGATCGCCCGCCGGCTGCGCGCCCGCGGGTACGGGGTGG
>NZ_JBFAAX010001310.1:0-1342 GCF_040639995.1 Actinosynnema sp. NPDC023658
CAACGCTCAGCACACCCGGCCGGTGTCGTGAGCGTTGAACTCAGGTGCTGTGAACGTAGGACTCTCGACGCGTGAACGTAGGACTCTCGCGGTCTGGAGGGTTAGCGGTAGGCGTTGCGGGTGTAGGTCAGGCTGAACGTGCCGCGGTTGGCGAAGTAGACCGAGACCAGGTAGGCCGGGTCGGTGGCGAGCAGGCCGCGCTGGAGGTCGCTGCCGTCGTTGGCGTCGTCCCACCCCCAGGCGCTGTTGGCGGCGTTGTCCTTGCCGTTGTCACCGCGGAACGTGCCCCAGCTCGCGAACGTCGTGGTGCTGTTGCGCTGCGCCCACAGGCCGCCGGTGGCGAAGGCGTCCACCAGCCGGTAGCCGACGGAACGGTCGTTGCCGCTCGAAGGCACCTCGCCGGTCGCGCTCGGCACGTACACCACGCCGTCACCGCCGGGGAACTCCGCGCCGTTCCACGCGTACACGCCGTGCCCCTTGGCCTCCTGGCGCGTGATCGGCCGGGTGCCGTCGAGCCGCACGGTGCCGTCGATGCTCTCGCGACCGGACGTGAACGTGCTGCCGGCCGGGACGTAGGAGTAGAAGTCGCTGTGCGCCACCGTCACCAGGGCTTCGAGCTTGCCGTAGGTCGAGCCGTCCTTGCGGACCGTGGCGAGCACGCCCTCCATGTCATTCTCGTGGGTGAACTGCTCGAACGGGTCTGCGAAGTCCTCCCAGTCCCGCGGGTGGTAGAAGCTGTAGACGACGAACCAGTGCGTCGACGTCTCCACGACCGAGTAGTACGCGGCACCGGTGAGGCGCGCGAGCGAGTCGTCCTGGGACTCCCAGTTGTTCAGCGTGTTCCACTCGCCGTCGAAGTCCACAGTGGACAGGTAGTCGGCGTCGTAGTCGGACGAGTCGGTGTCCTGGTAGTGCACCGGTGCCCAGTGGAAGGCGAGTTCGGCGTCGGTCGCCGCCTGGGCCGGTGCCACGAGGAACGTCGAGAACGTGACGGCCGCGAACAGGGACGCGGCGATCGTGCGTGCAGGGGACATGCTCCACCTCCGTCAGGGTTGCCCGTCGGAGCCAACGGGCCGCGCTGAACGCTGGGGTGAAGCGGTGGTCGACACAAGGGGTGAATCAGGTGATCGTTTCCGGCGCGCTGGTCGGGGGACGTGGAGACCCCTTCGGGACACCGCACCCGGGACGGTGGCGGACCGGGGACGTCGAAGATCCCCGGTCCGCCTGTCCCATCGACCCGGATCGGACGCGGGGGGGGACTCGGGGGGGGAGGCGGGCCCCCCCGCAACGGAGCCCCCCCCGCGGAGCACCAACCAGGGCGGCCACGTGCGGGGCCCCCCGG
>NZ_JBFAAX010001311.1:0-1340 GCF_040639995.1 Actinosynnema sp. NPDC023658
CCACCCCGCCCACGGGTCGCGGTACGACGAGCTCTACCGCTGCCCACCCGTCCCCGACGGCCCGCACCCCCACCGGTGCGGGCCGTCGGCGCGTCGGCACGTCGACAGAGTTGCAAAGGTGCCTTTGCAACGCTACCTTTGCATCATGGTCGAACCCCGGGAGATCACCGACGTCGACGAGCTGCGCACCCTCGCGCACCCGTTGCGCCAGCGCATCCTGCGGCACCTCGGGCAGCACGGTCCGGCGACGGCCAGCATCCTGGGCAAGGCGCTCGGTGAGAGCAGCGGCGCGACCAGCTACCACCTGCGGATGCTCGCCAAGCACTCCTTCGTCGAGGAGGTCCCCGAACGCGCCCACGGGCGTGAGCGGTGGTGGCGGACCTTCACCCAGGACCTGCGCTTCCGGCCCGGTGCGAAGGACCCGGAGGTGGCGGCGCTCGTGGAGCAGCTCAACCAGCTCAAGCTCGCCGCCGACCAGGAGCTGTTCGCGGACTTCCTGCGGCGGCGGGGAGAGCTGGGCGAGTGGGCCGACGCGCTGCCGTACTCGCGCGGCTCGCTCCGGGTGACCCTGCCCGAGCTGCACGAGTTCTTCGACGAGTACATGGCGCTGCTCAAGCGCTACCAACGACCGGTGGGGGAGATGCCCGCGGACGCGCGGCACGTCGCCGTCCGCTTCTTCGCCTTCCCGGTGCCCGGCGCCCCGCCCGACGGGCGTCCGTGACGTGAGCCCTGGGCCGTCGAGCTGGCACTCGACGGCCCAGGAAGACGGAAGTCGCAGCACCACGCCGAGAACGGCGTGTTCCTCGTACGTGCGAACCTCCTCAGGAAGGAGAGCACCTGTGCTCCCCGGACGCAACTCGCCTCTTCGGCGTGCCCTCGGTCGGCTGCTCGCGGTCGCGGCGGTGACCGCGGCACTGGCCGCCCTGTCCCCGCCGGCCCAAGCCGCGCCCGCCTCGGCCCAGGCACCGGCTGCCCCCGCCCCGGCTCTGGCCGCGCCCGACGGCGTGACCGAGCAGGACATCAGCTTCACCAACGGCGACCTCACGCTGCACGGCACGGTGGTCGCGCCGGCCGCCGACCCCGGCGCGCGACGACCCGCGATGGTGATGGTGCACGGGTCCGGCCGGGTCTCGCGGGACGGCTACCGGCAGGAGGCGGAGGCCTTCGCGCGGGCCGGCGTCGTGACGCTGGTCTACGACAAGCGGCCCAAGCGGTCCAAGTCCGACGTCGACTTCGACCTGCTGGCCGGTGACGCGCTGGCCGCGGTGCGCGCCCTGCGGACCCACCCGGGCGTCGACCCGGACCGCACCGGCCTCTGGGGCGTCAGCGAGGCTGGCTGG
>NZ_JBFAAX010001312.1:0-1335 GCF_040639995.1 Actinosynnema sp. NPDC023658
CGTGATGGTCGGTGACTCGGTGTGGGACGTGGAGGCGGCGAGACGAGCCGGGATGCCGGCGATCGCCGTCCGCTCCGGCGGCTTCGGGGACGACGAGCTCAAGGAGGCCGGCGCCATCGCCATCTACGACACCCCCGCCGACCTCCTGAAGGCGCTGGACGACAGCCCGCTCGCCTGACACCCGCGATGGTCGACCCGGTACCGCGGATCAGCCCGATCCCGACGGCCTACCTGCAAGTGGCTCGCAACGACCCGTCAGCCGACCGCGAACGCTTCGTCCTGTCGACGGGGAGGGTCGTCATGCGCCGACGAGGTCGCGGAACGGGCGAAGTGGGGTGGGTGGCAGGATTGCTCGGGTGTCGGGTAGCAGCAGTGATGTCGAGAAGGCGGCCGGTGTGCTGCGAGTCGGGGGCCTGGTGGCCTTCCCGACCGAAACCGTCTACGGCCTGGGCGCCAGTGCCGAGGACCCGGCTGCGGTCGCGCGCGTCTTCCAGGTCAAGGGACGCCCGCCCTCCCACCCGCTGATCGTCCACGTCGCCGGCGTGGAGCACCTGGACGGCTGGGTCGAGGACGTCCCCGCGACCGCGCGCCTGCTGGCCGAGCGCTTCTGGCCAGGGCCGTTGACACTGGTCCTGCGGCGCGGTCGTCGGGTGCCCCTCGAAGCGACGGGTGGGTTGGAGACGGTGGCCGTGCGCGTGCCCGACCACCCGGTGGCGCTCGCGCTGCTGTCGGCCTTCGGGGGCGGTGTGGCGGCCCCGTCGGCCAATCGCTTCGGTTCGGTCAGCCCCACGACGGCGGACCACGTCCGTGCGGAGCTGGGTGACGCCGTCGACTTCGTGCTGGACGGCGGCCCGTGCGAGGTGGGCGTCGAGTCGACCATCGTCGACGCCACGGGCGACGTCCCGAGCGTCCTGCGGCCTGGCGGGGTGACGCGCGAGGACCTCGAAGCGGTGCTGGGGCACCCGCTCGCGGTCCACTCGACGAGCCGCGTCCGGGTGCCGGGACAGCACCCGTCGCACTACGCGCCGCGGGCGCGGGTCGTCCTCGTCGAGCCCGAGAAGGTCGCCGTCGAAGCGGAGCTGGCGCAGGAGCTGGGACACCGGGTGGGCGTTCTCCTTCCCCCGTCCTCCGCGAGTGCCCCGGTGGAGGCGCACGCCGTGGTGGCGGTCCCGGTCTCGACGGCCGCCTACGCGCGCGGGCTGTACGGGTTCCTGCGCGAGCTCGACCAGCGGGGGTGCGACCTCATCGTCGCGTCCCTGCCGGTGGAGGAGGGGCTGGGCTTGGCGATCGCCAACCGACTCCGCCGCGCCGCGGGCCCCCGACCCACCGGCGACG
>NZ_JBFAAX010001313.1:0-1334 GCF_040639995.1 Actinosynnema sp. NPDC023658
GTGGACGGGCGTTCGACCGCCCACCCCTCCTCCGAGACCCCGTTGCGCAGGTCGCGGAACGCGGTGACCAGCACCTCCAGCACCACGTCGTCCACGGCGAACGGCGCGCTCACCCTGGCCAGCGCGGCACCGGCCTGCCGCCGCACCAGCGCGGTCTCGGCGGCCAGGTCACCGATCGGTCCGACCGCCTCGAAGTTGAACCGGCGCTTCAACGCCGCCGACATCTCCGACACGCCCCGGTCGCGCAGGTTCGCCGTGGCGATCACGGTGAAGCCGGGCGCGGCGTGCACGGTCGCGCCGTCCGGGCCCGCCAACTCGGACGCGGACAGCTCGGGCACCGCGATGCGCCGGTCCGACAGGATCGACACCAGCGCGTCCTGCACCTCGGGCAGGCACCGGGTGATCTCCTCGACCCGCACCACGCCGCCGCCGCGCATCGCGTTCATCACCGGCGACGGGACCAGCGCCCGCGGGCTCGGCCCCTCGGCCAGCAGCAGCGCGTAGTTCCAGCCGTAGCGCAGCTGGTCCTCGGTCGTGCCCGCGGTGCCCTGCACGACCAGCTGGCTGCTGCCGGACACGGCGGCGGCCAGCAGCTCGGACAGCATCGACTTGGCCGTGCCGGGTTCCCCGACCAGCAGCAGGCCGCGTTCGCCCGCGAGGGTCACCACGGCACGCTCGACCAGTGCGCGTTCGCCGACGAACTTGGGGCTGATCACGAGCCGCGACGGCACGCCGTCCACCGAGACGCCCTTGGGCAGCGCCAGGGGTTCGCCGCTACCCATCACGAACGTGACGACGGCACGCGGGGTGAGCCGCCACCCCGGCGGGCGGGGGCCGCTGTCGTGGGCGGCGAGGAACGCCAGCTCGTCGCGGTGGGCGTCCTCGGCCGGTTCGACCTGCCTGGGTGCGGTCACCTGCGTCCTCCGGTCTTCAGCTCTTCGTAGGCGGGCGCGTCGCCGTCGAGCACCCGCCGCCACGCGCTGCGGAACAGGTCGGGGACGGGTCCGCGCGGGGCGATCACCTCGGTGCCGGGGGCGGTGGCGAAGCCGAACATCGGCGCCTTCCACGACTCCAGCGGCAGGTGCGGTGCGGGCAGCGCCAGCCACCCGCCGGGCAGGAACAACGACCGCCCGGCACGGGCCCGCTTGGCGGTGAGCACCAGGTCGGTCGCGGCCAGCGCGGCACGGGCCCGGCGCAGCCGGGCGGGTTTCCACCCGGTCCACCGCGCCACGTTCGCGTCCGTCGGGTCGGGCAGGGCCTGCAGTTGCAGGTACAGCGCCGCCGCGTCCTCGTCCAGGCCGTGCTTCCCGGCCACCTCCGCGACCAGCTCGGGC
>NZ_JBFAAX010001314.1:0-1332 GCF_040639995.1 Actinosynnema sp. NPDC023658
AATCGAGGTCGCGGCCGACGGGTCGCGACCTCGATACGGTGTTTCTGTTACCGTGTGCAGCGACCGGACGTGGTGTGACCAGGGGTGAGGGGCTGCTGCGGTGACCAGCTGGATCGACGTGATCAACTATGTCCGGACGCGGTACGAGGTGCTGGAGGAGAACGACACCTGGCTGCGCTTCCGGCTGGACACGGGGGAGGGCCGCACCCAGCAGGTCTCGGTGCACCACGTGCCGGAGTCGGATGGCGTCGCCTGGGTCGAGATCTCCTCGCCCGTCGGCCGCCCCGACGCGATCGACCTGCGGCGGCTGCTGGAGCTCGCGGGGACGACGGCCGTCGGCGCCGCCGCGGTGGTGGACGACGTGGCGCTGCTCAAGCACACCGTGCCGCTGGAGGACCTGAGCGTCCGGGAGGAGTTCGAGCGCCCGTTGTTGCTGCTGGTCTCCGCCGCGGACGCGTTCGAGCACGAGCTGACGCAGACCGACCGGTTCTGACCGCGGGGCCGTGACGGGTCCGGTCGTCGGACCTGTCCGCACCGCACGCTCACGACAACGGCAGCTCGGCCCACACGGTCTTGCACTCGGTGCCCGAGTACGTGCCCCAACGCCGCCGCGACAGCGTGTCGACCATGATCAGGCCACGACCGCGGAAGGCCCCCAGGCGTGACTTGCCGGTCACCGGCAGGCTGTCGGGGCTGCCGTCGTCGACCTCGATCCGCAGGGCCTGGTGGTCGCTCGACCGGAGCACGCGCAACCGGCGTGGCGCGCAGGCGTGGTCGTAGGCGTTGGCCACCAGCTCGGTGCAGACCAGCATCAGATCCTGCAGCAGGTCCTCGGCCAGGTCGGCCAGGACGGTGGCCAGCCACTGCCGGATCTGGGCCAGCGGTGGCACCTGCATGCTCAAGTCCACGCTGATCCTCGCAGCGAGCACGTCCTCCGACAGCGTCATGGCTCGTTCCCCAGTTGTCACCACGACCGCCCTGCCTGTTCCAAAGCGGCCTCGACACGAGGGGATACCCCGGCATCGGAGCCCGCACACCTCCCGCTCGTCCGTGCGCTCTGCACATGCCGCGCTACGCATCGTGATTTAGGCTGGCTTTCGTGAGCGAGGAACAGGTTCCGGCGGACGACCCGGTGGCCGTGCTGCGCGTCGCGGTCGACTCGGCCGTGCGGGCCGTGCTGCGCCTCGATCCCCGCCACGCCGAGGCCCGGCAGGACGTCGAGCGGGTGCTCGCCGGGTTCGCCGCCGCGGTCGCCCCGGTGCGGGACGCCCTGGTCGACCTGGCCGACCGCGCGCCGAACGGCCCGGTGTCGGCCACCCTGCGGTTCATGCG
>NZ_JBFAAX010001315.1:0-1332 GCF_040639995.1 Actinosynnema sp. NPDC023658
GGCTCGCGCTGGCCGAGGCGGGGCTGCCGGTGCGCGACGAGCTGGTGGCGACCGCGTTGAACTACCACCGCCGTGACGGCGCGGAGGCGATGTCGCGGTTGCTGGCGGCGGACGAGCCGCCGGACGCGGTGTTCTGCTTCAACGACCTGCTGGCGGTCGGTGCGGTGCGGGCCGCCGCGGAGCGCGGTGTGCGGGTGCCCGCCGACGTGGCGGTCGTCGGGTTCGACAACGTCGAGGAGGGCGCGTACAGCCTGCCGTCGTTGACCACGGTCGCGCCGGACAAGGCGGCGATCGCGCGGGCGGCGGTGGACCTGCTGCTCAAGCGGGTGGAGGACCCGGAACGGCCGCCGGAGCACCTGCGCACGCCGTTCTCGCTGGAGGTCCGGGAGAGCACGAGGGGTGAGCGGTGACGCGGGACGGGGTCTTCGAAGCGCCCGGTCGGATCAACCTGATCGGTGAGCACACCGACTACAACGACGGGTTCGTGCTGCCCATCGCGTTGCCGCACGTCGTGCGGGTCACCGCCGCGCGGCGGGACGACGGCGTGCTGCGGGTGTCGTCGCGGCAGGCGTCGGGCGTGACGGAGCTGCGGGTCGCGGACCTCGCGCCGGGCGTGGTCACCGGGTGGGCGGCGTACGTGGCGGGCGTGGTGTGGGCGTTGCGCGAGGAAGGTCACCCGATCGGCGGGTTCGGGCTGCTGGTGGACGGCAAGGTGCCGTTGGGCGCCGGGTTGTCGTCGTCGGCGGCGCTGGAGAGCGCGACCGCGCTGGCGGTGACCGAGCTGTCGGGGGTGTCGCTGGACCGCCGCGTGCTGGCGCGGATCGCGCAGCGGGCGGAGAACGAGTTCGTCGGCATGCCGTGCGGGATCATGGACCAGTCGGCGTCCCTGCTGGCCCGGGAGCGGCACGCGCTGCTGCTGGACACGCGGACGATGGCGACCGAGCACATCCCGTTCGACCCGGCGCAGGCCGGGTTGGCGCTGCTGGTGGTGGACACGAAGGCGCCGCACCGGCTGGTGGACGGCGAGTACGCGGCGCGGCGGCGGGACTGCCACCGGGCGGCCGAGCTGCTGGGCGTGCCCGCGCTGCGGGACCTCGACGCGGCCACCGGGCACGACCTGCCGGACCGGCTCGCCCGCCGGGTGCGGCACGTGGTGACGGAGGACGAGCGGGTGGCGCGGGTGGCGGACCTGCTGCGCGCCGACCGGATCCGCGAGGTGGGGCCGTTGCTGACCGAGTCGCACGCGTCGCTGCGCGACGACTACGAGGTGACCGTGCCGGAGCTGGACGTGGCGGTGGAGGCCCTGCTGGCGGCGGGCGCGGCGGGCGCCCG
>NZ_JBFAAX010001316.1:0-1328 GCF_040639995.1 Actinosynnema sp. NPDC023658
TGCCGAAGTACGCGGTCTCGGCGGCGGTCGTCGTTGTCTCCGCCATGTCGGTGGTGGTCGTCGTCACCGCGCCGCCGTCGGCGACCGGTTGTCGTCGTCCGCGCCGCACGCGGTCAGCGCGCACCCAGAGCAAAGACCGCGCCTGCCGCGAGTGCGCGATTGCTTCGTTTCGCCACGTTCGCTACCTCCTGATCGTCGGTGTTTCGTCCAGCCACCTACCCCGTGTCCCTTCGCCCATGCCCGGGTTCACCTGGTCGGGTTGGCATCGATCCGATCACGGTCGTCCCACGAGAGCAGCGCCCATCCCCACCAGCCCTGGCAGGAGCGGTGTCACGGTGTCGTGAAGTGGAGGCTGCCGTCGTCACCGACCAGGCACGCCACTCGGCGGTCCTCGACGCGCAGGAACTCGTCGACGCACCGGGCGTACCGGCGGTGCCCGTCGGCGTTGGGGTGGAAGGACGCCACGCTCACGTGCTCGGCGCGGTCGGCGTAGCCGAAGGAGCCCCAGTCCGCGGTCGGTGCCGGTGCGGTTCCACACCTGGCGCCCGGTGTAGCGAGGGTTGCGCAGGATCTCGGCGACGGTGCGCGGTGACCAGCCGTGGTCGGAGCGGTGCGGGTTGCGCTCCGAATCGGCACTGGAGGATCCCATGGTCATCTGTTCGCTGAGGTGGCGGGGCGCAGCACCTCCTTGCTGATCAGCACATTCCCGGACACCTCGATGCAGCGCACCCGGTGCGGGTGAGGCAGCGGATCAGCTCGACCATGCCCCGCTCGTCGTGGATGAAGTTGACGGCGAAGGGCCGGCCGGGAACCTCCCGGCCAGTCGGGCCACCGCGGTGTCCACCTCGCACAGGGCACCGCGCCAGCCCCGAAGGAGGCGAGGAACCCCGCCCTGGCCATCTCAGTGACCAAGTCGACGGAGGTGATGCGGTGTGGTGCGCCATCGACACGGGCATGAGGGAAAAGCACTAGGCACCCCGGTTGCGCGAACCGTCGCGCTCGTACTCGCTGACGTGGCACCCACGGACAACACCCGCGCGCTGCTGAACGACCTGAAAGATCACCCGTCAGCCATCGTCCGGCACACCACCAACGCCGCAACCGGTTGTGAATCAGACTGAGACCCTGCATTTCGCTGACACACAGGCGCGATGCGAGAATTTATCACAGTCCAAAAGGATTTGAAGCAAGTTAACCCTGCAATATCCGGAAGTTCGGCCCGCTTGCGTGATAGACGGAATATTCACGTCGCATCGGAGGTGGGCCATGGCCCACCTGGACAGTGGGCGGATGTTGTTGCGATGGTTGACTGATGCGCGTTTATGGCG
>NZ_JBFAAX010001317.1:0-1327 GCF_040639995.1 Actinosynnema sp. NPDC023658
GCCGTTCGGGTCGATCGGGCCGCCGAAGCCGAAGTTGGACGAGTGGGAGTAGTAGTACTTGCCCGCGCGCTTGAAGACGTGACCGGCCTCGAACACCAGCGGCGCGTCGATGGTCTCGGCCGCGCCCTCGGTGCTGATCATGTCGTCACCGAGCTTGATGACGCGCGTCGACTTCGGGTGGTTGGTGTTCTCGTAGGAGTTGGAGTTGTCGTTGCCGCCACCACCGAAGTAGAGGTAGCCCTGACCGTCGTCGTCCACGAACACGCCCGGGTCGAACAGCCAGTTGCGGCCGTCCGAGGCGCCGGGGGTCTGGCTGGTGACGAGCAGGCTGCCCCGCTGGTCGCGCCACGGCCCGAGCGGCGAGTCACCGACCAGGACGCCGGTCGCCGCGCCGTTGTTGGCGAAGTAGAGGAAGAACTGCTCCCGGCCGTCGACGACCCGGCTCTCGACCGCGGGCGCCCACGACTGCGACGCGTACTTGGCGATGCCGTTCGGCCCCGCCACCGGGATCTCGCCGTGGTCGGTCCAGTTGACCAGGTCGTCGGACGAGATCACGGTGATCGTGTTGATCCCGCCGTAGGTGTTCGTGGGGGAGGTGCCGTCGGGGCCGGGGTTGTACACCTGGGTGTCGTTGGTCATGTACACGTAGACCCGACCGTCGTGCACGAACGCGTTGCCGTCGGCGCCGAACTTGTGGGAGATCAGCGGGTTGCCCTCACCCGGGTTCTTGCCCAGCACCTCGATGGTGGTGGACGGGACGAACTCCTGGAGGGTGACGTCGTCCACCTTGAAGTCCATCAGGTGGGTCGCCGGCGCGGAGGCCGGGTCCGCCGTCCACGGCGTCTCGACGAAGACGCGGGGGGTCGTGACGGACTGCCCGGCCGGGATCGTGAACGTGCCCTGGAGCAGGCCCCACTGGCCGCGCGGCACGGTCCCGGTGCCGAGGTTGGTGTAGGTCGAGCCGCCGTAGTGCATGGTGACGAAGAACTGCTTCGTCGCGGGGCTCTGCGCGTTCTCGTACTTGACCCGGGCGGTGACGGTGTAGGTCTTCCCGGCCTGCACCTTGCCCGCCAGGTCCTGCGCCGGCCCCGATCCCGTCGTCTTGCGGTTCGTCACCAGCACCGCGCCGGTGCCCGAGTAGGCGTCGGTGGTCGGGGACAGGGCCGCGCCGTCGGTCGCGTTCCCGCTGTTGACGGTCCACCCGGACAGGCCGTCCTCGAAGCCGGGGTTGGCGATGAGGTTCGGCCCGGCGGCCGTCGCCGCGGGCGGGATCGCCAGTCCCGCGGCCAGCAGGGCGCCGACGGCGGCGAGGACGGCGGTTCTGCGC
>NZ_JBFAAX010001318.1:0-1326 GCF_040639995.1 Actinosynnema sp. NPDC023658
CCCGCGTTGCGGTAGGTCAGCACCTTGCTCAGCGGCACGTCGTCGCCGTGCGGCCACTCCTGCACGCCCAGGCTGACGCTCGGGGGCGACGTGGTGAGCGTCGTGGTCATGACCTTGGCCGAGTCGACCCGGCCCGCGCCCTGGTCCATCACCGTCAGGCCGGGGTTGGGCTTGGCCGCCGCCATCAACGCGGCCTTGAGCCGGTCGCCCGACCAGTCGGGGTGCTGCTGCGCGAGCAGCGCGGCGGCGCCCACGACGTGCGGCGTCGCCATCGACGTGCCGGACATGGCCAGGTGGTCGGCCGGACCGGCGCCCGGCAGGGCCCGCGACTTGGCGGCCACGATGTCGACGCCCGGCGCGGTGATGTCGGGCTTGATCCCGCCGTCGCCCACGCGCGGCCCGCGGCTGGAGAAGTCCGCGATGTCGTCGTTCCGGTCGACCGCGCCGACCGTCAACGCGGCCTCCGCGCTGCCCGGCGAACCCACGGTCTCGGCCGCGCCGCTGTTGCCCGCGGCGACGACGAACAGCGTGCCGTGCGTCGCGGAGAGGGTGTTGACCGCTTCCTCCAGCAGGTCGATCTCCGGCCCGTCGCTGCCGCCCAGGCTGACGTTCACCACGTCCGCGCCCTGCTCGGCGGTCCAGCGCAGGCCGTCGAGGATCGCGGACTCGGGGCAGCCCTCGTGCCCGCACACCTTGGCGGCGAGCAGCTGCGCGCCCGGCGCGACACCGCGGTACGGCGTGCCGTTGCTCGCGATGGTCGACGCGACGTGCGTGCCGTGGCCGATGGTGTCGGTGGAGTCGGGGTCGCTGGTGAAGTTGTGCTCGGCCACCACCTTGCCGACCAGGTCGGGGTGCCCTCCGTCGACGCCCGTGTCGACGACGCCGACCTTCACGCCCACGCCGGTGTACCCGGCCGCCCACGCGGCGGGCGCCCCGATCTGCGGGACGCTGCGGTCCAGCACGGGCCGCCGCACGCCGTCCAGCCAGACCTTCGCCACGCCGGGCGCGGTCAGCAGCGCCTGCCAGTCGACCCCGGACGCCTTGGCCGCCGTCGTGGCCACCGCCCGCACGGTCGGCAGCTCCCGGTCGACCCGCAGCGCGCCCAGCTCCGCCGCCACCGGGCCGTCGGAGCGCGTGACGATCAGCGGCACGCGGTCGCGGCGCGCGTCGTCGTAGCCCGCCTCGACCATGCCGGTGACGTCGAACAGCCGCGCGTCGAACCTGCCCTCGGCGAGCGGGCGTGCCGCGTCGCGCGGGACGACGTGCACGTGGCCCCCGCGCTGGAAGGGCAGGTAACCGATGCCCTCCCGACCCGCGCCGGCGGTG
>NZ_JBFAAX010001319.1:0-1325 GCF_040639995.1 Actinosynnema sp. NPDC023658
TCCGGCGCGGTCTCGATCGCGGACTGGGCCTGCGCGTAGGCCTCCGCGTGCAGGTCGGGGTTCTGCTGCTTGTCGCCGCGCTGCACCAGCAACCGCGCCAGCGCCAGGTGCGTGCGCCACTTCTGCGCCGCGTCCTGCCGCTGCTCCGCGAGCCGCAGCACCGACTCGGCCTCCGCCTCGTCGCCCGCCTTGGCCAACGCCTGCGCCAGCCCGATCGCCGCGGCGCCGGAGCCGGGGTCGATCGCGAGCGCCTGCCGGAACTCCCGCTCGGCGTCGGACAGCCGCTCCTCACCGAGCTGGAGGAACAACGCGCCCAGCTCGACGTGCGCGTTGCCGTCGTACCAGTCCCGCGCCACTGCCCTGCCCAGCTCGACCTCGGCTTCCTCGTACCGCCCCATCTGGACGTAGAGCGCGCCGAGGTCGGCGTGGCTGCCGTGGTTCGGGTCGACCTCCAGCGCCTTGCGCAGGTGGTACTCGGCGGAGGCGAGGTCGCCCCGGCGGAACGCGAGCACGCCCAGGCACACGTGCGCCGACGGGTTGGCCCGCCGGTCCAGCAGCCCGCCGGCCAGGTCCTCCGCCTCCCGCCACCGCCGCTCGCCGTCCTGCCGCGCCAACGCCCACGCGAGCGCCATCGCGTAGTCGTAGTCGTCGGGGCGGTCCACCAGCGTGGCCCGGAACTCCTTCTCCGCGGTCACCAGGTCGCCGGAGGTGAACGCCACCCAGCCCAGGGCGTGGTGCGCCGCGGCCCGCTCGAAGCCGTCGCGCGAGTCGGCCAGCAACGCGGTGAACACGCGGCGGGCCTCGGCCAGGCGGCGGGCGTCGTGGTGGACCCACCCCAGCTCGAACCGCGGCCCGCGCAGGTGCGGGAACCGGGTGCAGAACCCGGCCACCCGACGTTCGGCGTCACCGAGGCGGCGCAGGGAGCGCAGCGTCGCGGAGTGCGCGACCACCGCGTCGACGTCGAACGGGTCGAGGTCCCGTGCCGCGGCGAAGTGCCGCTCGGCGCGGTCGAACGCGCGGAGGTGGTCGTACACCTTGGCCAGCAGCACGTGCAGGTCCACCGAGCGCGGCGAGGTGATCAACGCCTGCCGCGCGGTCTCCTCCGCCTCCTCGAACCGGTTCAGCACCATGAACGCGTTCACCCGGGCGTCGGCGGCGCCGACGTGGCCGCTGTCGAGCTCCAGCGCGCGTCCGGTCAGCGCCAGGGCCCGCTCGAAGTCGTCCGTGGCACAGTGCAGCCACGCCGCCGTGACCAGGGCGTCCGGGTCGTCGCCGTGGACGTCGAGCAGCCGGGTCACGACGTCGCGCGCCTCCGCGAACCGACG
>NZ_JBFAAX010001320.1:0-1324 GCF_040639995.1 Actinosynnema sp. NPDC023658
GCGATCGCGCCGTCCCGTGCCGGGCAACCGCCCGCGCGGGACGACGCCGTGCCACCGAGGAAGTCGACCCCGTCCCACCACCGCGAGCCGTGCGCGCCGCGCGCGACCGAGATCGAAGGTATGACCCGCCATGAGAAAACGACTCACCGCGGCGTTCGCCGCCGCCCTGCTGGCCGTGGCGGGGGCGGTGGTCTTCACCGCCGCCACCGCGCCGCCCGCGTCCGCGCACACGGTCAACCCGGCCGACTTCCAGCAGGTCGAGCTGGCCAAGGGCGTCGCCGAGATGGGCGAGCCGATGTCGATGACCGTGCTGCCGGACCGCTCGGTGCTGCACACGTCGCGCAACGGCACGCTGCGCCGCACCACGGCGTCCGGGACCACGAGCGTGATCGCCACCATCCCCGTCTACACCCACGACGAGGAAGGGCTCCAGGGCGTCGCGGCGGACCCCAACTTCGCCACCAACCGGCAGATCTACCTGTACTACGCGCCGCCGCTGTCGACACCGGGCGGCGACGCGCCGTCCACCGGCTCGGACTTCTCCGCCTGGAACGGCGTCAACCGGCTGGCCCGGTTCACCCTGAACTCGGACTACACGCTGAACATGGCCAGCCAGGTCGCGGTGCTGGACGTGCCGACCACCCGGGGGATGTGCTGCCACGTCGGCGGTGACATCGACTTCGACGCGGCGGGCAACCTGTACCTGTCCACCGGCGACGACTCCAACCCGTTCGACTCGGGCGGCTACACGCCGATCGACGAGCGCAGCGGGCGCAACCCGGTGTACGACGCCCAGCGCAGCGCCGGCAACACCAACGACCTGCGCGGCAAGGTGCTGCGGATCAAGGTGAACACCGACGGGTCGTACTCGATCCCGGCCGGCAACCTGTTCGCGCCCGGCACCGCCAGCTCCCGGCCCGAGATCTACTCCATGGGCCTGCGCAACCCGTTCCGCTTCAACGTGGACAAGGCCACCGGCGCGATCTACCTCGGTGACTACGGTCCCGACGCCGGCGCCTACAACGCGTCCCGCGGACCGGCCGGCCAGGTGGAGTTCAACCGGATCACCTCGGCGGGCAACTACGGCTGGCCCTACTGCACCGGCACCAACACGGCGAACGAGGCCTACGTCGACTTCACGTTCCCGTCCGGTCCCTCGGGCAGCCGGTTCAACTGCGCCGCGCCGGTCAACAACTCCCCGAACAACACCGGCCTGACGACCCGGCCCGGCGCGCGCGCGGCCTGGTTCTAGTGCGTCAAGGGCTCGTTCGCCGCGGTCGGCTGCGGGTCGGAGTACCCGAGGGCCGCGCCGGGCTTCCGGGTC
>NZ_JBFAAX010001321.1:0-1321 GCF_040639995.1 Actinosynnema sp. NPDC023658
TGACCGCGACGTCCTTGGGGTGCTCGGCGCTCATCCGCCGGAACACCGGTGCGAGCAGCTCGTCCTCCATGACCCGGCGGTAGAAGTCCTCGGTCAGCCTCTCCAGCGCCTCCGCGCCGCCCATCCACTCGTAGATGGTGGGTGTTCCCTCCGCCATTGCGCCTTCCTCCAGGGTTGTCCTGCCTGCACGACGGGTCCTCGTCGGTCACAGCCCGAGGGAGCGACCGATCATCTCCTTCATGATCTCGGTGGTGCCGCCGTAGATCGTCTGCACGCGGCTGTTGGTCCAGTCCGAGGCGATGGGGCTCTCCCTGACGTACCCGGAGCCGCCGTGCAGCTGCAGGCACCGGTCGGCCACCCGCACCTGGAGCTCGGTCGTCCACCACTTCGCCTTCGCCGCGTCGGTGACGGTCAGCCGCCCCGCGTTCAGCTCGGTCGTGCAGTGGTTGAGGAAGACCCGGGCGAGGGTGATCTCGGTGTCCAGGGTGGCCAGCGCGAACCGGTTGTGCTGGAAGCTGCCGATGGCCTGGCCGAACGCCCTGCGGGTGGTGGCGTGGACCAACGTGTCGGCCAGCATCTTCTCCGCAGTGGCGACCGCGACCGTGGCGATGCACATCCGCTCGCGCGGTATGCCGGACATCAGGTAGCCCTGGCCGGCGTTCTCCCGGCCGATCAGGTTGGCCGCCGGCACCCGGCAGTCGTCGAAGAACAGCTCCGTGGTGTCGCTGGCCCGCCAGCCGAGCTTGTCCATCCGCCGCCCGCGGGTGAAGCCGGGCGTGCCGCGTTCGACGACCAGCAGGCTGAGCCCCTGGTGCCCGCGCGCGGACGTGGTCCTGGCCGCGACGATGACGAGGTCGGCGTTCTCACCGTTGGTGATGAACGTCTTCTGGCCGTTGAGCACGTAGTGGTCGCCGTCGCGCACGGCGGTGGTCCTGATGCCGCCGAGGTCCGAGCCCGCCTCCGGCTCGGTCATCGCGATCGCGGCGATGAGGTCGCCGGAGCACAGGCCGGGCAGCCACCGCGACTTCTGCTCCGGCGTGGTGCGCACGGACAGGTAGCACGCGATCAGGTCGTTGTGCGCGACGAAACCCGGCGCGGTGACCCCGGCCCGGACGAGCTCCTCGATGAACACCGCGGTGTAGCGGAAGTCGTGCTCGTCCGCGCCGCCGTGCTCGACCGGGACGTCGAGGCCGAGCAGCCCGGCCTTGCCCGCCTTGCGCCAGACCTCGCGGTCGAAGATGCCCTGCCGCTCCCACTCGGCGTGGTACGGGACGGCTTCGCGGGCCAGGAACGTGCGGCACAGGTCGCGGAACTCCTCGTG
>NZ_JBFAAX010001322.1:0-1320 GCF_040639995.1 Actinosynnema sp. NPDC023658
GACCAGCGGCAGGTTGCGCTCGCGGATGCCCTGGACCACCAGGTCGGCCATCTTCCCGGCGCCGTACTCCGAGAAGTGCGTGTTGTCGGTGACGCCGTCCACCGACTCGCGCAGGTAGAGCTGGGCGGAGTCGGTCGGGCCGAGCGACTCCACCAGCGCCTCGCTCTTCGCGGTCAGGTCGATCAACGGCACGCCGAGCGCCGAACCGAGGGTGCGCGTCTCGGCCGCCAGGTCGACGCCCACGCCGTTGACGTGCAGGGCGGTGGGGGTGAGCTGGCTGCCGCTGAACAGCCGCCGCACCGGCGGGGTGACGAGAACCGGCAGGCCGCCCTTCTCCCGCACCTGGTTCACCATCGAGGTGAGGTTGCCGCGGAAGGCGGACGCCGACGTGGACTTGTCGTTGTGCCCGAACTGGATCAGCACCAGGTCGTTCCGCTTGATCAGCGGCTTCACCGTCGGGAACAGCGCCGGGTTGGACAGGAAGCTGCCCGAGCTCTCGCCGGAGTCCGCGTAGTTGGCGACCACCGCACCGGCGGACACGTGCGCGGACAGGAGCTGCCCCCAGCCGGTGTACGGGGCGGTGGGCTGGTCGCACACCGTGGAGTCGCCGGCCAGGTACACCGCGAGCGGGCCGGTCGCGGGCTGCACGGTCAGGCCCGACAGCTTCGGGGCGGTGCCGGCGAAGGTGATGTCCAGCCCGGGCGTGCCCGTGCCGCCCTGGCCGGTCGGCTGCCCCTCGGGCTGCCGCACGTTGATGGTGAACGTGTGCTGGGTGATCGTGCCGGCCGCGGTGGCGACCGCGGGCAGGATCCGCCGCCGAGCCTCGACCGACATCGACGTGCTGCCGGCCGAGGTGCGGTCACCGATCCACGCCGTCACCGTGTAGTTGCCGGGGGAGACGCCGAAGTGGCACGTGATGGGCGAGGTGCCGGTGCACTCCGCCGGACGTCCGGGCGGCGTGCTGCCGCCGGCGTCCGACTCCACGTAGTCCACGTTGGGCAGGCCGTTGGCCGTGGTGGGGTTGAGGCGGATGGTGTTGCTGCCCGCGTTCACCCGCACGGAAAGGGCCTTGGTCGCCCACGTGTCCCAAGTGGACGTCGGCTCGAACGACGCCGACTGGGCGGTGGCGCCGTTGACCACCACGTCGGCAGGGCGGGCGCCGGAGCTGCCGTTGGCGAAGCGGACGCCGAGCGTCACGGTTCCCGCGGCTGCGGCGTCGACGGTGAACTGCGCCGCCGCGCCGACCGCGTTGCGCCCGTCGCAGAACCCGTTGCCGGAGTAACCGGTGTGGTCGGACGCGATGGCGCCGTCGCTGGTGGC
>NZ_JBFAAX010001323.1:0-1320 GCF_040639995.1 Actinosynnema sp. NPDC023658
GCCTGCGCAAGCGCGGCTCGCTGGTGACGGGGGTCGAGCTGCGCGACCGCGTGGACGGGTCCGCGCTCGGGGTGGACGCGACGGTGGTGGTCAACGCGACCGGGCCGTGGCTGGACGCGCTGCGGCGGATGGAGGACGCGTCGTCCGCGCCGAGCATCCGGCTGTCCAAGGGCGCGCACCTGGTGCTGCGGACGGACACGCCGTGGCGTGCGGCGATGACCATCCCGGTGGACGACGTGCGGGTGTCGTTCGCGATCCCGTGGGAGGGGCAGCTCCTGCTGGGCACGACCGACGAGCCCTACGAGGGCGACCCGGCCGATGTGCGGTGCTCGCCGGCCGACGTCGACCAGATCCTCGGTGAGGGGTCCGTCGGCATCTCCCCCGACGCCCTCGACCGGACACGGCTGGCGTACGCGTTCGCCGGGCTGCGGGTGCTGCCCGGCGGGTCCGGCGACACCAGCCACGCCAAGCGCGAGACGGTGATCACCCGCGGGAGCGGCGGCATGATCAGCGTGGCGGGCGGCAAGTGGACCACGTTCCGCCGCATCGGCGCGTCCGTGCTGGCGCGCGTCGGTGAGGCCCTGGGGCGGGACCTGACGCACGCGTTCGACGGCGTGCCGGCCGCGCTGCCCGGCGCGGCCCTCCCCGAACGGGTGAGCGCCCAGCTGGGCCGGGAGCTGCCGTCGCTGCCGGACGACGTGCTGCGGCACCTGGCCACGCACTACGGCACGGTCAGCCACGAGGTGCTGGCGCTGGCGCTGGACGACCCGTCGCTGCTGGACCGCGTGCACCCCGACGGGCCGGACATCTGGGCCCAGGTGGCGCACGCCCAGCGGTACGAGTGGGCGACCGACGTGGACGACGTGCTGCGGCGGCGGACCACCGTCGTGGTGCGCGGGCTCGACACGCCCGCGGTGCGCGAGCGGACGGGCCGGTTGCTGGCCGAGGCGATCGCGTAGCCGGCCGGGTGGTGCCGGTGGGGATCCGCATACTGCTCGCATGCCCTTCACCAGCACCACCCACGTGCGTTGGCCGGACGTGGACCAGAACGGCCACATGCGCACGACCGCGTACCTGGACGCGGCCGAGGACAACCGGGTGCAGTACTTCGCGTCCGCGGGGTTCCCGGTCACCGAGTTCGCCGCCCGGCGCCTCGGCCCGGTCTCCCACGGCGACGACCTCCGCTACCGCGCCGAGATGCGCCTGCTCGACACCGCGGTGGTGGAGCTGCGCCTGGCCGGCCTGGCGCCGGACGGCGCCCGGTTCCGGCTGCACAACCGGATCGTCCGGGCGGACGGCCGCACCGCCGCCACCGTCGTC
>NZ_JBFAAX010001324.1:0-1319 GCF_040639995.1 Actinosynnema sp. NPDC023658
CCTGGTCGGCGGCGGCGGGTTCGGTGTCGGCGGGGCGGTCGCGGCGGGCGTCGGCGTCGACCCGGTCCTCGGGGCGGGGCAGGTTGGGCGCGGGGTTGGTGGAGGTGCCGCGGGTGCCGTACCGGGACCCGGAGACCGCCGTGCTGACCGACCCGGAGGTGCCGGAGGCGAAGCGGTTCTGCTCGGGCTGCGGCCGGGAGGTCGGGCGCGGCCGGGACGGCGTGCCGGGTCTGGTGGAGGGGGTCTGCGCGCACTGCGGGCACCACTACTCGTTCACGCCGAAGCTGGCGCCGGGCGAGGTGCTGCACGATCAGTACGAGGTGCTGGGGTGCCTGGCGCACGGCGGGCTGGGGTGGATCTACCTGGCGGCCGACCACGCGGTCAGCGACCGGTGGGTGGTGCTCAAGGGCCTGTTGGACTCCGGTGACGCGGACGCGATGGCGGCGGCGAGGGCGGAGCGCCGGTTCCTGGCGGAGGTGGAGCACCCGAACATCGTCAAGATCCACAATTTCGTGCGGCACGCCGACCGGGTCAGCGGCGAGCTGGTCGACTACATCGTGATGGAGTACGTCGGCGGCACGTCGGTGAAGGACCTGGTCAAGCAGTCGCGGGCTGACGGCGCGGGCACCGGGTCGCTGCCGGTGGCGCAGGCGATCGCCTACGCGCTGGAGGTGCTGCCGGCGTTGGGCTACCTGCACTCGGTGGGGTTGCTGTACTGCGACTTCAAACCGGACAACGTGATCCAGACCGAGGAGCAGTTGAAGCTGATCGACCTGGGGGCGGTGCGGCGGATCGGGGACCGCCACTCCCCCATCTACGGCACCGTCGGCTACCAGGCGCCGGAGATCGGCCGGACCGGCCCGTCGGTGGCCTCCGACCTGTACACGGTGGGTCGGGCGTTGGCGGTGATGAGCTTCGGGTTCGACTTCCGGGGTCGGTTCACGGAGTCGTTGCCGGGGCCGGAGGAGCAGCCGTTGCTGCGCGAGCACGACTCGTTGCACCGGTTCCTGCTGCGGGCGACCCATCCAGACCCGGAGCAGCGGTTCGTCGCGGCCGAGGAGATGGCCGAGCAGTTGACCGGTGTGCTGCGGGAGGTGCTGGCGCAGCAGGACGGTGTGCCCAGGCCGGGTGTGTCGTTGCAGTTCACGCCGGAGCGGCGGGCGTTCGGCACGGAGGGCGGGTTGGACGTGCGGGCGGTGGCGACGGGGCTGCCGGTGCCGCAGGTGGACACCTCCGACGCGGCGGCGGGTTTCCTGGCGACGGCGGCGACGACGGGTGATCCGGACGAGGTGGTGGCGGCGTTGCGGGCGGCGCCGGTG
>NZ_JBFAAX010001325.1:0-1317 GCF_040639995.1 Actinosynnema sp. NPDC023658
CGGCGCCGACCACGACCGCGATGCCCATCAGGCCCCACATGGCGCCGTTGAACGCGGACTCGACGTACTTGGCCGACGCGCCACCCGCCGCCGGTACCGATCTCTGTCTTGTACGTCGCCACGGACGTTCCTCCTCCGGTGAGCGCGAACGGGTGTCGTCACCCGCCCCCGGATCGCACCAGGACCGCGTCACCACCGGTGCGGCTCGGCCGCGGATCAGACCTCGGGGTGAACCACACCACCCGGCCGTGTGTCGGGGTCGTCGCCGTCCGTTCCCGCCGGCAGGGCCGTTCGGGTGAGCTCGCGACGCCCGGTCAGACCAGCGCCTCGTCCGCGAGGCGGAACCACTCCCGCACCCCGTCGAGCTGCTCCTCCAGCCAGGTGGCGACGTCGGCGGCGAGGTCGAGCGCGCGGGGCGTGCGGACCTGCGCGGCGAGGTGTTCGACGAGGGTCTGGATGCGCCGCACGGGCGGCGGGTGGTTGCCGGCGAACGGGACGGTGAGGCCGAGCTCGTCGGCGAGCCGGTCGGTGACCTCGTGCAGGAACAGCACCAGCAGCACCGCGCCGACCAGGCACGGCTCGTACGCCTCCAGTTCCCGCGCGCCCAGCCCGTCCAGGGTGTGCAGCATGATCGAGGCGGCGAGCCGGTCGGCCTCGTGCTCGCGCGGCCAGCCGACCGACCGGGCGACGAGCGCCCCCACCGGGGTGCCGGCGTCGATGCGGCGACGGGCGTGCCGCAGGTGCCCGGCCAGCAGGTGCGACACCTCGTGGGCCAGGACGAACTGGGTCGCCCGCCGGGCCATCAGCGACACCAGCGCGGCGCGCTGCCCGGACAGCTCGGGCAGCCGCCACGCCCGACCGGCCCCGTTGCCGTACAGGTGGGCGTTGAACGCCTCGGCCAGCACGTAGGACGTCTGGTCCGGGGTGAGCAGCGGCGGGCTGCCGTAGGTGGGCAGCGCCCCGGTCATGGTCTTGAGCACGGCGTCGAGCAGGTCCAGCAGCGAGGTGTCGACCAGGACCAGCACGCCCCGGCCGGGGACGGGGACGCTGAGCGCGTCGAGGGTGCCGGTGGGGAACACCCCGGCCAGCACGGGGGTGGTGGTGTCGTGGCCGGCGGCGCGGGCCAGGTGCAGCACCTCGGGTTGCAGGGCGTCGAGGGTGCGTTGCTGCTCGTGCAGGTGGGAGGGCAGGTAGGCGGCGGTGTGCCGCCGCGCGTCGACCAGCCGGGAGAGCCTGCCCGGCGCCGGGTCGGCGGCCACCCTGGTCCAGGTGTGGTAGCGCCCGGCGGTGTCCGTGGGCGGCGACCCGGGGTCGAGC
>NZ_JBFAAX010001326.1:0-1314 GCF_040639995.1 Actinosynnema sp. NPDC023658
ACCGACGTGTGCGCACGGCACGCGCCCGCCGTCGACGTCGACGCGCGGCGCGCTCGCCACGGGCCGCGACGCGCTTGAGCCGTCCGGACCGGCACCCGCGGGCGGACGACGGTCACCGCCGCGGGCCGATCGGGCGGTACCGGCACCCCGATCGGGGAGTGGCGACGGCTCCGGCGGGTACTCACTGAATCGTGAAACCCAACGGAGGGGTGTGACGATGGTGAGGCCGGTATCCGAACAGGTCGTCGTCGTGGCCGGTGCGTCCACCGGTATCGGGCGGGCCACCGCGCTGGCGTTCGCCGAACAGGGCACGCGGGTGGTGTGCGCGGCACGGGGCGCACAGGCGTTGAAGAGCTTGGTGCGGGAGATCGAGGGCGCGGGAGGGCAGGCGATCGCCGTGCCGACCGACGTGGCCGACCCCGCGGCCGTGCAGGCGCTGGCCGACGCCGCCGAGGAGCGCTTCGGGCGCATCGACACGTGGGTCAACGTCGCCGCCATCGCCGTGTTCGGGCGGGTGGAGGACATCACCAGCGAGGAGTACGACCGGGTGATGCGGGTGAACTTCCTGGGCCAGGTGCACGGCGTCCAGGCCGCGTTGCCCGCGCTGCGCCGCGCCGGCGGCGGGTCGATCATCGGCATCGCGTCGGTCGAGGGTGTGCGCTCCTTACCGCTGCACGCGCCCTACACGGCCAGCAAGTTCGCCCTGCGGGGCTTCTACGACTGCGTGCGGATGGAGCTGGCGCAGCAGGGCGAGCCGATCGCGGTGACCACGATCCTGCCCGCGTCGATGGACACGCCGTTCTTCGAGCACTCGCGCAGCAAGTTCGGGGCGCTGCCCAAGCCGCCGGCCCCGGTGTACGCGCCGGAGCTGGTCGCGGACAGCATCGTGTTCGCGGCCTCGCACCCGCGCCGGGAGATCCCGGTCGGCGGCTCGGCCGTGGCGTTCTACCTGGGGCAGCGCCTGTCCCCGGCGGTGACCGACGCGCTGCTGTCGTTGCGCCGACTGGGTGTGAACAGCCTGCGCAACGACCGGCCGGACAACGGGGTCGACAACTTCGACGCGCCGCTGGACGAACCCGGGCGCGTGCACGGCAGCCACCCCGGTCGGGTGCTGCACCGCAGCGCCTTCACCTCCGTGGCCCGCGGCCTGCCCAGGCCGGGTGAGGTGCTCACCGCCGTGGTGAGCCGCCTGCACCGGCGTACCGCCAAGCGCGGCCACACCGACCGCTGAAGTCGTCGCCGTGCCGCCGCACGGCGACCGCGGTCCCCGCTGGACCGGCACCCGGCCGCCCCCGGGAGCCCGGGCGGGAGCGG
>NZ_JBFAAX010001327.1:0-1314 GCF_040639995.1 Actinosynnema sp. NPDC023658
GTAGTGGGCGTGGGAGTGGGGCACGTAGCGGCGGTGGGTGACGGTCGATCCCGCGGTGGGGCTCACGCGTTCTCCTCGGCGGCGGTCTTGGCGGTGGTCTTGGCGCGGACGGCGTGGACGAGGTAGCTGGCGACCTCACCGGGGGTGGTGCCGCGGCCGAAGACCCGGTCGACACCCAGGTCGTCGGCCATGAGCGGGTCGAAGCGGGGGCCGCCGGCGATGAGCAGGGGCCGCCGGTCGCCCATGGCCTCGCGGAACGCCGCGGACATCTCGCGGGTGTTGAGCAGGTGGGCGTCGCGTTGGGTGACGACCTGGGACACCAGGACGGCGTCGGCTTTCTCGGCGCGGGCGCGACGCACCAGGTCGGGCACGGCGACCTGCGCGCCGAGGTTGACGACGGTCAGCTCCCGGTAGTACTCGAGGCCCTTGTCGCCGGCGAAGCCCTTGATGTTGAGGATGGCGTCGATGCCGACGGTGTGGGCGTCGGTGCCGATGCACGCGCCGACGACGACGAGTTTGCGGCGCAGCAGCTCGCGCACGGCGGCGTTGACCTCGGCGGGCGGGAGCAGGGGGTAGTCGCGTTCGACGACGCGCACGTCGTCGAGGTCGACGATGTGGCTGACGGAGCCGTAGACGACGAAGAACGTGAAGTCGTCACCGATGGGGTGGGAGTGCACGACCAGGGCGGGGTCGATGCCCATCTTGTTGGCCAGTTGACGGGCGGCGCCGTCGGCGCGGGGACCGGCGGGGACGGGCAGCGTGAACGAGGTCTGCACCATGCCGTCGCCGGTGGTGTCGCCGTAGGGGCGGACGTGGCGCTTCACGGGTGTGCCTCCAGCAGGTCCGAGGCGGGGTTGAGGTAGTCGTCGGCCTTCTCCACGACGCCGTCGGCGCCCTTGCCGCCGTCGGCGGGGCGTTTCATGAGGCCGAAGGTGCCGTCCGCGATGGCGTCGAGCAGGCCGTCGTCGACGATGCGGCGCAGCAGGTCGACCGCTTCGCCCAGGACGTGGTGGGCGCGGGTCACGATGAGCCCGTCCGGTGCGGGCCGGAAGTCCTCGCGCAGCCCGCCCGCCGCGCCCAGCACGTAGCGGACGTTGGCCAGGGCCAGGTCGCGGTCGGACAGGAACGGGGTGACGACCGCCTCGGTCATCATGCCCACCAGCAGGATGGACTGGCCGGTGAGCAGACCCGCGAGGTTGAAGAACCCGTCGAGCAGGTAGCCGTTGAACACGTCGCCGGTCATGTGCTTGGTGGGGGGCATCCACTTCAGCGGCGCGTCGGGGAACAGCTCACGCGCCAGCAGGGCGTGGGCCA
>NZ_JBFAAX010001328.1:0-1310 GCF_040639995.1 Actinosynnema sp. NPDC023658
CGTCCTGTGTCCAGCCGCTGTTCCTCACCTACCCGCACCGGCTCGTCCGGTCCGTGCACGACACAGTCGGGGACGGCTCCACCGTCACCGCGATGGTCGTCACCTACGGCGCCCCACCCAAGCCGGCGGAGTCCAACCGGTTCTGGCAGGCGCTGAACAAGGCGCTCAACGTCGACCTGAAGGTCATCGTCGTCCCCGACGCCGAGTACGGGCAGAAGATGACCACGCTGGTGGCCTCCGGCGACGACCTGCCCGACATCGTCATGTTCACCAACCTGGCGCTCCCCCGCTCGGCCGAGTTCATCCAGGCCCGCTGCGCCGACCTGTCCGACCTGGTCGGCGGTGACGCGATCAAGGCCTACCCCAACCTGGCCAACATCCCGACCTACGCCTGGCAGGGCATGGGCCGCATCGGCGGGCGCATCCACGGCGTGCCGCTGGAGCGCCCGATGCCGGGCAACAGCCTCTTCGTCAACCGGACGGCCCTGGACGCGGCGGGCGTGCCGCGGGACTGGGACACCGAGGGCTACGTCGCCGCGATGAAGCGGCTCACCGGGGACCGGCGGTGGGGCATCGCGGGGTCCAAGTCGTTGTTCGGCGGCACCGGCTCGATCGCCTACCACGCCGGGTCGCTGGGTGCGCCCAACACCTGGCGGGTGGACGACGGCCGGTTCGTCAGCACGTTCACCACGCCGCAGTTCGAGGAGGCGTTGGGCGTGATGCGCCGGCTCGCCGAGGCGGGCGCCTACCACCCGGACAGCCTCACCCTCAGCGCGACCGACCTGAAGACGTTCTGGCACAACGGCACGGTCGCGTCGATCACCGACGGGTTCGGCGCGGTCGCACCGCAGACGCTGACCGACATCGGGGACAGGTTCGCGCTCGACCTCGGCCGGCCGTACGGGCCGGACCCGAGCCCGTGGCGGGGGCCGGGTAACTTCGGGTACGTCGCGTTCAAGAAGGCGCCCGTCGACCGGATCAGGATGCTGCTGCGGATCAGCGACTACCTGAGCGCGCCGTTCGGCAGCGTGGAGTACGAGCTGGCCAACTTCGGCGTCGAGGGCGTGCACTTCACCAAGGACTCCGACGGCATCAGGACGACCGACCTGTACAAGGTGGAGAACAGCACCAACCTGCCGGTGAAGTACCTCGGCGTCGCCCCGGCCGTGCTGCACCTGCCGGGGCACCCGGACGCGGCCCGTGCCGTGCACGAGTGGGAGAGGGCCGTGCTGCCGAAGAGCGTCGCGGACCCGGCTATCGGCCACCGGTCCGCGACCGTGAGCAGCACGAGCGCCGAGATGAACCGCATC
>NZ_JBFAAX010001329.1:0-1309 GCF_040639995.1 Actinosynnema sp. NPDC023658
TGGGGTTGACCCGTTTTGACGGACAGGGTCGGTGAGGTGTGGTCAGGCTACCTGGTCCACTGGGTGGTGTCGGATTGCTTCGTAGGTGGCGGGGCTGAGGTAGCCGAGGCTGGAGTGCAGGCGGCGGGTGTTGTACCAGCCCTCGATGTATTCGAAGATCGCTTTGTGCGCCATGGTTCTGGTGGGCCAGGGCCGTCGGTCGAGCAGCTCGGTCTTGATGGTGGCGAAGAACGACTCCGCGACGGCGTTGTCCCAGCACTGGCCCTTGCGGCCGACCGACAGCCGCACGTCCAGGTCCTCGGCGAGGGCGCCGAACCGGCGGGAGGTGTATTGGCAGCCGCGGTCGGCGTGGAAGATCACTCCGGGTTCGGGGCGGCGGTGTCGCACGGCGTTGTCCAACGCCTGGGCGACCAGGTCGGTGCGCAGATGATCGGCTGTGGCCCAGCCGACCACGCGGCGTGAGGCGATGTCGATCACGGTGGCCAGGTAGAGCCACCCTTCCCAGGTGTGGATGTAGGTGATGTCGCCGCACCACCGGGTGTCGACATCCGTTGCGGCGCAGGTGAAGTCGCGTCGGATCAGGTCCGGTGGGACGGTCGCGGCGGGGTCGGGGACGGTGGTGGTGCGCCACCGTTTCGGCGTGCGACCCGCCCGTCCGGCCTGCCGCAGCAGCCGGGCGACGCGCTTGCGGGAATGGCGCCGGCCTCGGGTCCGTAGTTCGGCGTGCACCCGCGGTGCTCCGTAGGTGCCCTTCGACTCGTCGTGGATGGCGACGATCTGTTCGGTCAGGTGCGCGTCCTGTCGTCGACGGGCGGAGGGTGCGGCGGCGCGGTGGGCGTAGTAGGCGGCTCGGGAGACCTGGAGCAGCGTGCACGCCCGGTGGACGTTGCCGCCGCGCGACTTCTCCGCCTCGATGAACGGATAGAGGTTCACCGGGTCTCGTTCGCGAAGAAAGCCGTGGCGCGCTTGAGGATTTCCACGTCCTCGGCCAGGCGGCGGTTCTCCCGCCGCAACCGGACCAACTCCTCTCGCTCGTCGGTGGTCAGCCCGTCGGTGCGGGTGCCGGTGTCGCGCTCGGCCTGCACCACCCACTGCCGCACTGCGGTCTCGGTCAGGTCGAAGTCCTTTGCGACCTGCCCTACCGACCGGTCACCCCGCGAGCACAGTTCCACGATCTCGGCCTTGAACTCCGGGGTGAACGACCGGCGAGGCCGCCGCTTCTTCCTGCCCATGGGCTCCATGATGGGACATCCTTCCGGGGGCACGCGCCCCCTGATCTCAGATGTCCGTCAAAACGGGTCAGGCCCAG
>NZ_JBFAAX010001330.1:0-1306 GCF_040639995.1 Actinosynnema sp. NPDC023658
GGTGGCGACGTGGGGGCTGGTGAACGCCCCCATCGCCTGGGTGTACCCCGACGGGTGGCGCGAGTTCTTCCGGCTGAACACCGAGCGCGGCGTCGTCCTCCTCCCAGAACACCTCGGTGTGCCGCGCGGCTTCGAGGTCGGCCGCCGAGGCGGACGCGTGCCGGTCACCGAGACCGCGGTAGTAGTCGCCGTTCGCCGGCACCTCCTGCTGGATCTCCGCGAACGCTCGACCGACGTCCGGCTGGTAGCCGACGTGGTAACGCCAATCGGACGCACCCACGCGCCACCTCCCCCTGGACCGACGACAGCGAACCGCGACCCAACGACGGCGCACGCACCGCCTTCCGGCGGGTCGGACGTCGAGCGAGCGCCCCGGACCTTACCGCCGGCCCTGAGCCAAGCCCTCGGCCAGGACGTCGAAGGCGTGCTCGACGGCGGCGACGTGATCGGCGGTCACGTCGACCGCCCGGTCGCCTGTCAGCATCCGCCGGACGCCGGACGTGAACGCCGACCGGTACGCGGCGATGACGAGGGCGGCGGAGAGCCGCGGGTGCGGGTCGTGGGCGGCGGTGAACAGGTCCGCCAGGTGGTCCTCGACCTCCTCCAGCGCCTCCCGGGCGCGCGCCCGCAGCGCCGAGGAGCCCAGGACCGTGCGCCAGAAGGAGAGGTAGCGGTCCTGGAAACCGCCCAGCGGGTGACCTTCGCCGGCCAGGCGCAGCAGCAGCCGGCGCACGGCCCGCACCGGCGACTCGCCCTCGGCCCGGTCCTGCAACGCCTCGGTGAGCAGGCCCTTCGCCTCGGGGATGCGGTCGAAGAAGATGTCCTCCTTGCGCGAGAAGTAGTTGAAGACCGTCACCTTGGACACGCCCGCCGCGTCGGCGATGTCGGTGATGGTGACGTTGTCGAACCCGCGCGCGACGAACATGGGGGTGGCCACGTCCGCGATGCGCTGCCTGGTCTCCGCCTTCTTGCGCTCCCGCAGCGATGCCATGCGGGCAGTTTACTCGACTAATTTTTGAGTCGGGTATAACTTTGTGGGGTGGACTTCGACGTGATCATCTCCGGAGCCGGGCCCGCCGGGCTCGCGCTCGCCTGCGAACTGCGGCTGCACGGCGTCGCCGTGGCCGTGCTGGAACGGCTGACCGAACCGGACCGGACCATCAAGGCGGGCTCCGTCAACACCCCGACGGCCGAGGCGTTCTACCGCCGCGGCCTGCTGCCCGAACTCGTTGCGGCGCAACAGGAGTCGTTCGACCAGGCACGCGCCTTCCTGTCCGCCCTGCCCGCCGGGGCCGGTCGGCCCGCG
>NZ_JBFAAX010001331.1:0-1306 GCF_040639995.1 Actinosynnema sp. NPDC023658
TCACCGTGTCCGGTTCAGCGGGTCCGGGCGGGCTCGGACAGCTCCGCGGGATCCGGCGCCTGCCAGAACACGCTGCTCAGATCCATGCCGCGCAACACCTGGATGCGCCACGGGTACAGCTTGATCAGGCCGAACTTGGGATCGGTGTGGCCGCCGCGCCAGAAGTTCGCCGGGTCGTAGCCGACACCGGGCGGGCTGCCCTTCTTGTAGAGGTCCCAGATCTCGCGCCGGACGTCCTGGTCCTCGTCGACCCACTCGGCCGTGCAGTCCGCGAACACCGAGTTCTGCTTCGGGCTCCAGTAGGAGATCGTGGTGTGGGGGTTCCGCTTGAGGTGCGCCACCTTCACCGGGGTCTTGTACGCGGCGATCCACCCGATCGGCACGCCGTCGAGCACCTCCCAGATCGGCAGCAGGACTCGCGCCCTGGGCCGGTTCCTGCTGTCGACGGTGGTCATCGTGGCGTAGACGATGTCCTGGATGTAGGCGAGGAAAGGCTCTTGAAGGTCTGAGAACGACCTGACCGTCCTCATCGTGCCCCCTTGGTGCGCGGTGCTGTCGCGACAGCGTTGACATGCTTTCCGATCAATACTGGCGGGCGTCGGGACGTTCGGTAAGGACGCACTTTGAAGTTACCGAGGCACTTCCCGGTGCCGTGCCCCGCGCGGTCCGCCCAGCGGGCGACGGGTACCGCGCGTCGGGTCACAGCGGTGTGTTGCCGTGCTTGCGGCGCGGCGCCTCGGCCCGCTTGTCCCGCAGCATGGTCAGCCCCCGGGCGATCACCGCCCGCGTCTCCGCCGGGTCGATCACGTCGTCCACCAGCCCGTGCTCGGCGGCGTGGTAGGGGTGCATCAGCTCGGCCTGGTAGTCGGCGACGAGGGACGCGCGCAGCCGGGCGGGGTCGTCGGCCGCGGCGAGCTCGCGGCGGTGCAGCAGGTTGACCGCGCCCTCGGGGCCCATGACGGCGATCTCGTTGGTGGGCCAGGCCAGGGACAGGTCCGTGCCGACGGACCGCGAGTCCATGACGATGTACGCGCCGCCGTAGGCCTTGCGCAGGATGAGCTGGATGCGCGGCACGGTGGCCTCGCAGTAGGCGTACAGCAGCTTCGCGCCGTGCCGGATCGCGCCGCCGAGCTCCTGCTCGGTGCCGGGCAGGAACCCGGGCACGTCGACCAGCGACACGAGGGGGATGCCGAACGCGTCGCAGAACCGCACGAACCTGGCGGCCTTCTGCGACGCGGTGGTGTCGAGCACCCCGGCCAGCACGACGGGCTGGTTGCCGACGACGCCGACCACCTGGCCGTGGTCG
>NZ_JBFAAX010001332.1:0-1303 GCF_040639995.1 Actinosynnema sp. NPDC023658
CCGGGCGAGCAGGTTTTCGATCTGAGCACGCAGACCGTCCGGCACAGCGACCAAGGCGGTCGAGTACAGCAGCTCGCGCAGCACCGGGTGGCGGAACGAGTAGCCCTCCGCCGCGCCGTTGGACCGGACCAAGCCGCGCCGGCTCAGCCCGCCCACCGCGGCGGAGATCTCCTCGCGGTTCATCTCGGTGACCTCGGCCAGCATGTCCTCGTCGAAGGTGTCACCGAGCACCGCCGCGGCGGACGCGACCGCGGACTCGGTCGGCGCCAGCGTGGCGAACTCCCCGATCACCAGCGCGCTCTGCTCGGTGAAGTCGTCCCAGCTGTGAGTGGGCCACCGCGCCTCGGGTTCCTCGCTGCGCTGCGCCAGCATCAGCAGGTACAGCGGGTTGCCCCCGCTGTCGCGGTGCAGCTGCTCCAGCCGGTCGTCGGGCCCCTCCTGGCCGAGGATCTCGGCGGCCTGGCCCACCGACAGCGCACCCAGCCGCACGCTCTGCACCGTGCCCAGTTCCACGCCGTGCGCCAGGGTGCTGCGCAGCTGCGGGGACGCCTGCCACGGCCGGTGCGCGATCACCAGCGCCAGTGCGGCGTCCACCGGCCACCGCACCAGGTACTCGATCAGCTCGGTGGAGTACTGGTCGGCCCAGTGGAAGTCGTCGAACACCAGCATCAGCTCTTCACGGGCGCAGTGGCCCAGCAGCACGCGCACGGCCTGGTGCAGCGGAACCCGTTGCCGCTTCGGGCGGTCGAGCACGGAGGTCGGGTCGACGGACACCTCCCGGAGCAGGGTCGCGGTGGGTGCCGGCAGGTCGGCCAGCACGCTGTCCGCCAGCCTGCTGGAGAAGACCTGGTTGAACGCGTGCAGCGGGACGTCCTGCTCCAGCTCGGTCCACCGGCCGCTCAGCACGGTGAAGCCCCGCAGCTCGGCTTCGCGGGTGAGGTCGGCGAGCAACCGCGTCTTGCCGGCCCCCTGCTCGCCCGCCACTTCGATGATCTTGCTGTTGCGGGGTCCGACCGAGTCCAGCGTGGTGATCAGGTCGTGCAACTCGGCGCGCCGCACACCCCGTTCGGCGAACTTCTTCGTGACCTTTCCCTTGTCGGGCATAAGCGGTTCCTCCCCCGTTGAGGCTGGCCTACGACACACCCTCTTCTCGCATGTTACCGAGAATTCCGGAAACGTCACGCGATATCACGACGTGGGACCCGCGCTGCTGCTCAGGGCTCGTGGACGTCGGCCACCGGCTGCCGTGACCTCGTTGTCCGTCAAGGCCGATCGCCCACCGCGCGGTGCGCCGACCTGCGGT
>NZ_JBFAAX010001333.1:0-892 GCF_040639995.1 Actinosynnema sp. NPDC023658
CGGGTTCGGCCGCCTTGGTGCGCTCGGCTGCCTTGGTGCGCTCGCCCGGCCTGGTGGGCTCGGCGGGCTGGGGGATGAGGTCGGCCAGGTAGGTGGCCGCCAACTCGTCGTAGATCGGTGTTGAGCTCACATTCCGGCATCCTGTCCGGCCGCGCGCCCCAGCGCTGCCCCTCTCACTCCTGTGGGTTACGTCCCGGACGTCAAACGGCACCCGGAACCGCACCTTTGCGGAGACGTCCGCGCTGGTCGCGGGCGTTCGCGGACCGCGGCGGACGGTCCTGGGCGCATGACCGCGCGACCCCGGCGACCAGCCGGTATCGGAGTACGTGATTGGGCACCGGTAACGGGGGTACCCGTGCCTGCGATGAGGGCTTAGGCGGCCACCGCCCCCCGATTGGCCGCCTGACAAGTCCCGGCCGGGCTCCCCTCCCCCCAAGAGTCCGGCCGGGCACCTCACCCGCGGGGGCTCACTTGAGCGGGTCGTGACCCCAGTTCATCAGCGAGTACCGCCAGGCCGTGTGCTCGACGTCCTTGCCGGGTCGTTGCGCGCCGTGCCGGTGCACGTAGCCGACGACCTTGCGCATGTGCCGGTAGTCGTCGTCGGTCAGGTCGCCCTTGCGGGCGCGCAGCAGCGTGACGATCCGCCGCCCGGACGCGTGCCCGGTCGACTCGCCGCCGCCGGAGGAGTCACCCACCTCTGTGGACTCACCGGTGGTCAGCCAGCCCTCCAGCTCGGCCGCGGTCATGTTCACCGCCTCGCCGAAGTCCTTCCGGATGCTCTCGCGTTCGTCGTCGTCCACGGCTCGACCTCCGCGTTCCCGTGGGGGGGGGGGGGGGGCCCCCACCGACACCGGAAACCCGCCCGCGGGGGGGGGGGGGGCCCGGGGGGGGC
>NZ_JBFAAX010001333.1:902-1300 GCF_040639995.1 Actinosynnema sp. NPDC023658
CTCCCCCGGACCGCCCACCGGGTTCCGGTTTGGTGCGGGGCCACCCCGCAACGACACAGGAACACCGGACGAGCGCGGGGAGACGGCCATGGGCGAGCAGCGGTTCCGCAAGGGCGAGGAGGTCGAGTGGTCGAGCCACGGCTCCACCACCCACGGCGAGGTGGTCGAGGAGATCACCTCGGAGGTCGAGGCCGCGGGGCGCAAGGTCAAGGCGTCGGAGGACGACCCCCAGTACCGGGTGCGCAGCGCCAAGAGCGGGCGCGACGCGGTGCACAAGCCGTCCGCCCTGCGACCGCACGACGACGACTGACAGTGATGATGTGTGTGGTGATGTCGTTGGCGGGTCTGACCCATCGACTGACTGACGTCCTGACTGTCCTGCTGGGGATTTGTCGGCC
>NZ_JBFAAX010001334.1:0-1295 GCF_040639995.1 Actinosynnema sp. NPDC023658
GGTCGGTTTCCCGGACCCGCCGCGCTGGACCTCGGCGGCCTCCCGGACCTCCTTGTGGTCGCGGCGTGCGGGAACCTGCCGTTGGCGGTGGCGATCGCGGCGGCGCGGTTGTCGACGCGTCCGGGGTGGTCGTTGTCGGGATTCGCGGCGCGGCTGCGGGCGGAGCGGGGGCGGTTGGGGGAGCTGGCCGTCGAGGACATGGACGTGCGGGCGAGCATCGGGTTGAGCTACCGGGTGCTGGACGCGGGGGCGCGGGCGTTGTTGCGGCGGTTGGGGGTGGTGCCGGCGGACGTGCCCGAGTGGGTGGTGCGGCAGTTGGGCGGGTCGCCGGACTCGGTGGACCAGCTGGTCGACGTGCACCTGCTGGAACCGTCCGGCGTGGACGCGGTGGGGCAGCAGCGGTTCCGGTTGCACGACCTGGTGTCGGAGTTCGCCGCCGAACGGGCCGCCGAGGAGGACCCGGCCGACGAGCTGCTCGCGCTGCGGGTGTCGTTGGTGGACTCGTGGACGGGATTGGTGGGTGAGGCGGACGACCTGCTCGGCCACGGGATGCTGGCCGGTGCGGGGGTGGCGGTGCCGGCCGCGCCGCCGCAGGCCCTGGAGTACGTCCGCCGCGCGCCGAAGGCGTGGTTGGACGTCGAGCGGCGCACCCTGGTGGGGTTGGTCGGGGAGGCGGTGGAGCTGGGCTCGGCCGACCGGGCGGCGCGGCTGGCGCTGCGGCTGGTGGGTTACCTGGGGTTGTCCGGCAACCGGGAGCGCGAACAGGTGGTGCGCACGGCGGCCGGGGTGCGTGCCGGGCTGCCGGACGAGCTGCACGCGAAGGTGCTGACGGCGCTGATCGCGAGCGTGGTGGAGCGGGACCGGCTCGACGAGGCGGTGGACCTGCTGACCGAGCAGCGGGCGTTGGCCGCCCGGATGGGTGACCGGGCGCTGGAGGTGCGGTCGCTGGCGCAGGCGGGGTTGATCGCGCGGCGGCGCGGGCGGTTGGCGGAGGCGGTGCGGCACAACCGGGCGGCGCTGGCCGCGTGCGACGACGGCACGCCGGTGCAGGTGCGCAGCTCGGTGTTGGCGGGGTTGGCGGCGAACTACGTCGAGTCCGGTCTGCCGCGCGAGGCGTTGCCGTTCGCCCGGGAGGCGTTGGAGCTGGAGAGCGCGGCGGGCAGCGCGCGCATCGCCGCGCTGCACTCGATCACCTGCGGGACGGCGTTGCTGGAGTCGGGGCTGTGGGACGAGGCGGAGGAGCGGTTCGCGGCGGCGGAGGCGACGGCCGTGCGGTCCGACGACCGCACCGCGGT
>NZ_JBFAAX010001335.1:0-1291 GCF_040639995.1 Actinosynnema sp. NPDC023658
GCCCTGGTGGAGGAAGGGCTCGCGGCGCTGGCCTGCGGGGCGTTCCACATCCGGTCCGGCGGCCGGACCTACTTCAACACCACGCCGCTCGGCCGGGCCGTGACGGGCACCATGCTGGTGCGCGCCATGCTCGACGACGACGTGCAGATCTGGGGCGACGGCTCCACCTACAAGGGCAACGACATCGAGCGGTTCTACCGCTACGGCCTGCTCGCGAACCCCTCGCTGCGGATCTACAAGCCGTGGCTGGACGCCGCGTTCGTCAGCGAGCTGGGCGGTCGCACGGAGATGTCCGAGTGGCTGGTCGCGCGCGACCTGCCGTACCGGGCCAGCACGGAGAAGGCGTACTCCACCGACGCGAACATCTGGGGCGCGACGCACGAGGCCAAGGCGCTGGAGCAGCTCGGCGCGGGCATCGAGATCGTCGAGCCGATCATGGGCGTGCGGTTCTGGGACCCCGAGGTGGAGATCGCCACCGAGGACGTCACGATCGGCTTCGACCAGGGCCGCCCGGTGACGATCAACGGCAAGGAGTTCTCCTCCGCCGTGGACCTGGTGCTGGAGGCCAACGCCATCGGCGGACGGCACGGCATGGGCATGTCCGACCAGATCGAGAACCGGGTCATCGAGGCCAAGAGCCGCGGCATCTACGAGGCGCCGGGCATGGCGCTGCTGCACGCGGCCTACGAGCGCCTGGTCAACGCGATCCACAACGAGGACACCATCGCCGCGTACCACAACGAGGGCCGCAAGCTGGGCCGGCTGCTGTACGAGGGCCGCTGGCTGGACCCGCAGGCGCTGATGGTGCGCGAGTCGTTGCAGCGCTGGGTCGGCACGGCCGTCACCGGCGAGGTCACGCTGCGCCTGCGGCGCGGTGAGGACTTCTCGATCATGGACACCACCGGTCCCGCGTTCAGCTACCACCCGGACAAGCTGTCCATGGAGCGGACCGAGGACTCGGCGTTCGGCCCGGTCGACCGCATCGGCCAGCTGACCATGCGCAACCTCGACATCGCGGACTCGCGCGCCAAGCTGGAGCAGTACGCCGTGCTCGGCATGGTCGGCAGCCAGTCGACGCTGATCGACACGCGGGTGGCCTCGACCGAGCTGATCGGAGCGATGCCCGAGGGCGGCGCCGAGGCCATCGCCTCCCGGGGCGAGGTGCCCGACGACGAGCTTCTCGACCACGCGGCCCTGGAAGCCGGCAACGACTGACCGGACCGCGGGTCGAACCCCGGACGCGGGGGGGCCGCGGCCCTGGGCGGGGGGACGCGGGGTGGGGCTGATGGGG
>NZ_JBFAAX010001336.1:0-1290 GCF_040639995.1 Actinosynnema sp. NPDC023658
CGTTCCAGGCGTTCACCGGCGCGTTCGTGGTGAGCGGCGGGCGCGGCGGCCCCAGCGACTCGACCCTGCTGTACCCGCTGTACCTGTACCAGCGCGGGTTCACCGACTTCCGGATGGGTTACGCCTCGGCGATGGCCTGGGTGCTGCTCGTCGTGGTCGCGGTGCTGACCGCCCTGGTGTTCCGCAGCGCCCGGCGCTGGGTGTTCTACGCGGGGGAGAACCGGTGACGCCGTCGAAACGCCTGCTGTGGCACGGGCTCGTGGTGGCCGTGCTGCTGGTGCTGCTCTACCCGGTGATCTGGCTGGTCTCCACGTCGTTCAAGCCGGCGACGGAGGTCCTGTCCACGCTCGCGCTGCTGCCCGCCCACCCGACCGGGGACAACTACGCGCAGGTCTTCGACGGCGTGGGCGAGTTCGGCGTGCTGCACTACTTCGGGAACTCGCTGCTGATCTCGGTCGGCGCGGTGGTCGGCAACGTGATCTCGTGCTCGCTGGCCGCCTACGCGTTCGGCCGGCTGCACTTCCGCGGCCGCGGCCCGATGTTCGGCTTCATGATGATCACCATCATGCTGCCGCAGCACGTCGTGCTGATCCCGCAGTACGTGATCTTCCAGCAGCTGGGGGTGGTGAACACCTTCTGGCCCCTGGTGCTGCCGAAGTTCCTGGCCACGGACGCGTTCTTCGTCTTCCTGATGGTGCAGTTCATCCGCACCCTGCCGCGCGAGCTGGACGAGGCCGCCACCCTCGACGGCTGCGGCCCGGTCGGCGTGTTCCGGCACGTGGTCCTGCCGCTGCTGCGGCCCGCGCTGATCACCACGGCGATCTTCACGTTCATCTGGACGTGGAACGACTTCTTCTCGCAGCTGATCTACCTCAACGACGCAAAGAAGTTCACCCTGCCGCTGGCCCTGCAGCTGTTCGTCGACCAGGCCACCCAGTCCGCGTTCGGCCCGATGTTCGCCATGTCGGTGCTCGCGCTGCTGCCGATCGGCCTGTTCTTCCTCGCCTTCCAGCGGTTCCTGGTGGACGGCGTGGCGACGTCGGGGCTCAAGGGATGACCGCGCCGAAGACCCGGGTGGGGGCGGAGGAGCAGGTGAGCCCGTGGGCGCGGCCGCTGGCGCTGCTGGCCGAGGTGCTGCTGATCGGCGTGCTGGTGAGCGCGGCCGCGCTGCCGGTGCTGACCGCGCTGCCCGCCGCGGCGGCCGGGGCCGTGCTGCTGCGCGACCTGGTCGAGGACGGCCGCACGCCGACCGCGCGGCGGTTCGTCGTGCTGCTGGCCCGTGCGGTGCGC
>NZ_JBFAAX010001337.1:0-1290 GCF_040639995.1 Actinosynnema sp. NPDC023658
GGGCCGCCTCGCACGACACCGACGGGGAGTCGTCCCGCCGGGAGTCCACGACGCCCGCCGCGCGGAGGTCGACGTCGTCGCCGCTGTCCGTGCGGTACTCGACGGTCAACCGGCCACCCGGCACCGGGACGACGGCGAGCACCGGCCCGCCGTCCGGCTCGCTCAGCGCGGTCAGCTCGACCGTCGCCCCGGGTCCGGTGTGGACGGTCGCGACGCCGGTGCCGCCAGCGTACCGGTGCTGGCTCGCGGCCGAGAGCCCGCACCGGCCCGCGCCCATCACGCAGTACGGGTCGTCGGGCGACCCGGACGGGCCGAGCGCCCGCCCGAAGCCGAGCAGGCGGCCGATCTGCCGGTGACGCGTCCACCGCGGCACGGTCTGGTCCAGCACGAGGTCACGGCCCCACACGCCGGTGTCCGCCGGTGGTTCGTGCACGAACGCGATCACGTGGTCGTACCCCTCGACCGTCACGCGATCACGCCGCGCCTGGCGCCGGCAGGCCGCGACGATCGCCGCCCGGTCCGACATCAGCTCCGCCTGGGAACCGCCCGCCAGCACGGACCACGGTCCGACGTCGAACGCCAGGGACACCAGGCCGGACGTCGCCCGCGACCAGAACCCGGCGGCGGAACCGAAGGCGTCGGCGAAGTGCCGGTCCGACCAGGGCCGCACCGGCGCGGCCCCGGACCACCCGGTCTCCCACACCGAGCGCAGCACCTTGACGCGCGTCGTCCCGGCGGCGCTGCCCTCCGGACGGGTCTGGGCCATGGTGGTCGTTCCCCCCTCGCGGACGGCGGCGTCCACCGAGCCTGACGACGTCCGAGAGGGGGTTGACGGGACCTGACGGAACTGGCCGGGCTTATCCGGGTGAATTCGCTTTACAGCACCGCGCGGGGGCGGGGAGCCTGGCTTCGGGAGGTCCGGGGTGGGAGCGCTGCCGAAGCCGAAGACCGAGGGTGCGGGGGCACCCGTGCGGGAGTTCTTCGAGGCCCTGCACCGGCTGCACCACCGCGCCGGCTGGCCGAGCTTGCGGGACATGGCGGGCGAGGTCGGGTGCAGCCACACCACGGTGTCGGTCGCGTTCGCCGGTCCCGCCGTGCCGAGGTGGGGCCTGGTCGAGCTGATCGTGGAGACGCTGCACGGTGACGTCGCGGAGTTCCACGAGCTGTGGCTGGCGGCCAGCTCCGCCGCCCTGCGACGGGACCCCGAGCCCGCCGGACCGCCCCGCACCACCGCGACCTCGCCGGCCGACCCGACCTCCGCCGCGCCGACCGACGCCGCGCAGACCGGCA
>NZ_JBFAAX010001338.1:0-1290 GCF_040639995.1 Actinosynnema sp. NPDC023658
GCGGTTCCCACCGGCGGGCACCGACCCGCACGGCCGCCTCCGCCGCACGGCGGTACTCGTCGGGCGCTTGCCGGTCCCCCAGCAGCAGCAGCACGTCGCCCAGCAGGATGCGCAGCCGGACCTCGTCCTTGGTGTCCCGGGCCCGCGGCAACGCCCGCTCCAGCTCGTCCTTCGCGGTGGTCGGGTCACCGCACTTGAGCGCGAGGGCGGCACGCACGTACGCGAGCCGCCAGTCGGGCACGACGTCCACCCCGCGCCGCCGCTGTTCGCGCACGACCGCGGTGTAGTTCTCCTCGGCCCGGCTCCACAGCTGGTCGGCCGCCGTGACGCCGCCGAGGCGGGCCATCTGGGTGAGCGCCGCGGCCAGCTCGTACCTCGCCTCCACGACCGAGTCACGGCCGACGACCGGGGTGTCGTCGTCCCACCGGCGCGGCTCGCCGTCGGCGTCGACGTAGTCGGGGCCGAGCACCTCCTGGGCCAGCGCCGCCCGCCGGTCCGCCTCACCGAGCTCGACCCGGTCCAGCGCCTCGCGCCAGTAGTCCGCGGCGGTGGGACCGAGCAGCCGGAACCGGTGGTAGACCGCCTCGCGCGTCCACCGGTCCCACCGCTCGGGGTCGGCCTCCGCCTTGGTCTCGAAGAACTCCACGGCCGCCGCGTGCAGCCGGTCGTGCACGCCGTGGTGCCGGATCAGGCGGCGCATCGGCTCGGCCACGCCGCCCGTGAACCGCAGTGCGTCCAGCTCGCCCGGCACCGGCACGACCCACGACGTGGTGCCCGCGAACCGCTTCAGCTCCGCCCACGACGCCTCGACGTCCAGGTCCGCACCGGTCGGGAACAACGGCTCCGCCCGGTCGCCGGGCAGCATGTCCTCGCTCGGGTCGTCGAGGTCCGAACCGCCGGACACCGCCGCGCGCAGCAGCGGTTCCAGCACCACGCGCACGAAGTCGAGGCTCAGCTCCCGCGGCACCACGCCGTAGCGCAGCAACCACCGCAGCCCCGGGTCGGTCATCGGGCGCAGCACCCGCAGCACGAGGGCGGTCAGGTCCGCGCGGTACCCGAGGACCTCCGCCGGCGTGATGTCGGGCCGCTGCTGCACGAGGTCCGCCAGGCGGGCCAGCACCACCGGCTCGCCGTCGGCCTTGTCGGTGATCGCCCGGCGCAGGTCGGCACGCGCGATGTGTCGGCGTTCGGCCAGGTAGCGCAGGGAGTCCGCGGGCGTGAACGGGCCGAGGTGGCGTTGGACCAGCGGCAGCGCGGGCACCGTCCCCACGCCGATCGGGAACCGGCCCG
>NZ_JBFAAX010001339.1:0-1287 GCF_040639995.1 Actinosynnema sp. NPDC023658
GCGGGCGTCCCCCACCGCACCCGCGTCCGGTCCCGGCCGGACGATGGTGGACAACCGGGCACGTTGTCCGGACGTTGTCCGGACGTTGTCCGGAGCGTGAACGCCGTACGTAAAAGCCCTCCGGTCGGGACAGTCCGCCGGTTACCGTTCGCGGGTGCAGATCCCGTGGCGAGCCGCCCCGCGCGCGGCTCTGTCGAGCCCGCTGACGTTGCTGGTCAGCGTGGTCACCGCTCTGCTGCTCAGCTTCGTGGTGGCCGCCTCCGTGATGCACTCGGCCGCGTCCGGCAGCGCCGCGATCGACTACCAGCAGGGCCAGTTGTGCCGGGAGGCGCTGCACCCGTCGCTGGAGTCCACCGTCGGGGTACCCCACGAGCGGATCGCCGAGGGGGTGAAGGCGCTCACCGCGACGCTGTCCGACCACCCGGTGCTGATCGGCATGTACACCCGGGAGAGGCGCACGGACTTCGGCGGCTGGCAGACCTACGCGAAGTTCGGCTACCGGGCCGGCGCCACCGACCACCTGAAGGTGCTGCAGGGCGGCTCCAAGGACGGGCTCTGGGTGCCGCAGAGCATCGCCGTCACCGCTGACGTCCGGCTGGGCGAGCGGGGCCTGGGCGGGCGGCTGCCACCGGTCACCGCGATCTACGCCGACGTGATCGACCCGCTGCCCGACTGGTGGTGCTCGGAACGCCACTTCGTCGTGCCCAACGTGCTCGACCGCGACGAGCTGGCCACCGCCGTGGTGTGGACGCCGAGCGCCGAGGCGTTCTACGACCTGCCGCCGGAGGTCGGCGGTCCCACCGACGTGACGGTCCGCTTCCCCGCCGCCGTGCCGCGCACGGTGGACGAGGCCGCGGCCCTGCTGGCCGAGGGCACCGCGCGCATCGCCCCGGTCCAGGGCGGGTTCAACCGCACGACGTCCCCGCTGGTCCTGCCGGTGGAGAACGCCCGGCAGACGGTGGCGAACGTGCGCTCGGCCGTCCTGCCGCTCACCCTGATCAGCCTGCTCATCGGCTTGGCCGGGGTCGCCACGGTGACCGTCCAGTGGGCGCAGCGCCGCGAGCCCGAGCTGAGGCTGCTGTGGGTGCGGGGCTCCGGCCCGTTCGCCCTGGGTGGCCGCGGCGTGCTGGAGCTCGGCCCGCCGCTGCTGGTCGGCGGCGCGGCCGGGTTGGGCGTCGCCCGCCTGCTGCTGCCCGTGTACGCGCCGTCGGACGCCGAAGGCCACCACGGGCAGGGGTCGACCGAGTGCCCCGGGGTCGGACGGGCGGAACACGGTGAACCGGTTGT
>NZ_JBFAAX010001340.1:0-1284 GCF_040639995.1 Actinosynnema sp. NPDC023658
GGGTTCCGCGCCGTCGACGGCGGGTGCGGCGGGATCGGCGCGGAACCCGAAGAACCGGAACCCGGAGAACCGGGGGATCAGTGGCAGCAGTCGTCGTGCGTCGCCGCCTGCGCCGCTCCTGCCTGCGCCGTCGGACGCACGGCGATCAGGTGACCCTCGGCCTCGTTGATCTTCTCCAGCCAGCCCTCGTCCGGCGCCGCGCCGCTGTGGGCGTACGCGTCGTGCCAGTTCCACCACTCGTACGGCGGGGTCTGGGGGTAGCCCTCCGGCGAGTCCTCCCACAGCTCCTGCCGCCCGAGCGCGGTCATGTCGAGGTAGCTGAACGTGCTGCCCAACGCCTCGTCACCGCGGCCGTTGATGAAGTACGTCCGGTACACCCGGTCGCCGTCGCGGATGAACGCGTTGGTGCCGTGCCACTCGTCCACGCCGAAGTCGGCGTCGAAGTCGTCGAGCATGGTGACCCAGGGCATCCGCCAGCCCATCCGCGCCTTCAGGCGCTCGATGTCCTCCTGCGGCGCGCGCGAGGCGAACACGAGCGTCGTGTCGCGGGCGTTGAGGTGCGCGACGTGGCCCACCTGGTCCGCCGTCACGAAGGAGCAGCCGCGGCAGGCGTGCTCCGGCCAACCGAACACGCCGGGCTCGTAGAACGCGCGGTAGACGACCAGCTGGCGACGACCCTCGAACAGGTCGAGCAGGCTCACCCGGCCGCGCGGCCCCTCGAACGCGTAGTCCTTCTCCACGGGCAGCCACGGCATCCGGCGGCGTTGCGCGGCGAGGGCGTCCTTGGCGCGCGTCAGCTCCTTCTCCTTCACCAGCAACTGCTGACGTGCTTCCTCCCATTCCACCGGGGAAACGATCGGGGGGATCTTCATCGTGCTGTCCACCTTCCAGTTGAAGTCAGCGCGCGCGAAGTCCACGACGTGGACGGAACTTCGGAATTCCGCGCCGGGGTGCGACCACCCCGGGGCGTCCGCGGCGGACGGATCCGCGATCAGCGCCGTTGCCCTCGGGGCTCGTCCGGCGGGGCCGCGGCGGACGTGCCGCGGTCGAAGTGGTCTTTCAGGGCGTTGAGCGGGCTGTCCCAGTCGCGGGCCAGTGCGGCGAGGAAGTGCTGTGCGACCTGCATCGGGGCGGAGCGGAGCCGGTAGCGGACGCGGCGGCGTTCACCGGGTTCGGCGGTGACGAGACCCGCGTCCGCGAGCAGGGCGAGGTGCTTGGCGATGGCCTGCCGGGTGATGGGCAGGCGGTCGGCCAGGTCCGTGGCCGTGGCCGGACCCCGGGCGG
>NZ_JBFAAX010001341.1:0-1282 GCF_040639995.1 Actinosynnema sp. NPDC023658
GGCGGTTCGGCGCACCCCGGCCCGCCCTCGGCAGCCGGGAGCCGGTGCCCGCGCGGATCGCGGCGCAGGCCGTGCGGCGGCCCGGGGCGACCGCCCTCGTGCACGGCGAGCGGCGCGTGTCGTACGCGGAGCTGGACGAGGAGTCGGCCCGGTTGGCCGCGCACCTGGTGTCGCTGGGCGTCGGTCGCGGCGACCGGGTGGTGGTGTGCGCGCCGCGCGGGGTCGAGTACGTGGTCGGCTCACTGGCCGTGATGCGCGCCGGTGCCGCGTACGCCCCCGTGGACGCCGCGTTCCCCGCCGCCCGCGTGGCGCAGGTGCTGGCCACGGCCGGCGCGGCGGCCGTGCTGGTGACGGGGGAGACCCGCGACCTGGTCGAGGGCTTCGCGGGCCCGGTCGTGGCGGTGGACGAGCCGCGCGACCCGGCCTCTGCGCCCGAGGTGCCGATCGGTCCCGACGACGCGGCCTACGTCATCCACACCTCCGGCTCGACCGGGCAGCCGAAGGGCGTGCTGCTCGACCACGGCGGGCTGGCGCTGCGCGTCGACTGGTACAACGCCGACTGCGCGACCACCGAGCACGACCGGGTGTCGCAGATCGCGGGCACCGGGTTCGACGTGTCGGTGCTGGAGACCTGGTCCGCGCTGGCCGCCGGCGCCGAGCTGCACCTGGCCGACCCGGACACCACCGCCTCCGGCGAGCACGCCGTGCGCTGGCTGACCGACCACGGCATCACGGTCGGGTTCCTGCCCACCCCGCTGTGCGAGCTGGCGCTGGACGTGCCGTGGCCCGGGGGCAGCCCGTTGCGGGTGCTCACCACCGGCGGTGACGCGCTGCGCAAGCGCCCCTCGCCCGACGCGCCGTTCACCCTGCTCAACCTGTACGGCCCGGCGGAGGCGACGGTCGTCACCACGAGCGGCGCCGTGCCGCCCACGGGGCCGCGCGTGCCGTCCATCGGCATCCCGGTGCCCGGCGCGCGCGTGCACGTGCTCGACCGCCACCGCAACCCGGTGGGCGTCGGCGTGCCCGGAGACCTGCACATCGGCGGCGCGGGCGTGGCCACCGGCTACGTCGGCAGGCCGGACCTGACGGCGGACCGGTTCGTGCCGGACCCGTTCGGCTCCGGCGGGCGCCTCTACCGCACCGGCGACCTCGTGCGCTGGCTGCCCGACGGGTCGCTCGACTACCTCGGCCGCATCGACACCCAGGTGCAGCTGCGCGGGTTCCGCGTCGAGCTGGGGGAGGTGGAAGCCGTGCTGCTGGCGCACCCCGACGTCACCGACGC
>NZ_JBFAAX010001342.1:0-1281 GCF_040639995.1 Actinosynnema sp. NPDC023658
CGACTTGGTCACCGGCCACCACACGTCCGGCCCGGCCGAGGCGAACATGAGCCTCGGGGGCCAGGGCAGCGACCCCACCGGTGAGACCGCGGTCCGCAACTCCATCGCGGACGGCGTCACCTACGCGCTCGCGTCGGGCAACTCCAACAGCGACGCCTGCAACTTCACCCCGGCCCGGGTGGCCGAGGCGATCACCGTGAACGCCTCGACCAACACCGACGCGCGGGCGTCGTTCTCCAACTTCGGCACCTGCACGGACATCTTCGCCCCCGGCCAGGACATCACCTCGGCGTGGAACACCAACGACACCGCCACCAACACCATCAGCGGCACGTCGATGGCGTCACCGCACGTGGCGGGCGCAGCGGCGGTCCTGCTCGGCGCCACGCCGACGTTGACCCCCGCGCAGGTGGCCTCCGCGATGGTCGCCAACTCCACCCCGAACAAGATCACCAACCCGGGCACCGGTTCGCCCAACCGCCTGCTGTTCGTCAACACCGGCGGCGACCCCGGTCCCGGCGCCCCGTCCATCACCCCTCCGGGCAACCAGACCAGCAGCGTGGGCACGGCCGTGAGCCTGCAGCTGAAGGCCTCCGGCGGCACGGCTCCGTTCACCTGGTCGGCCACCGGCCTGCCGCCCGGCCTGTCCATCTCCCCCACCACCGGCCTGATCTCCGGCACGCCCACGACCGCCGGCACCTACACCGTGACCGCCACGGCGACCGACAGCGCGGGCAAGGCCGGGACCACCACGTTCACCTGGACGGTCAACCCGGCCGGCGGCTCGTGCGCCGCGCCCGGTGAGAAGGTCGTCAACGGCGGCTTCGAGAGCGGCACCGCGGGCTGGTCGAACGCCACCTGGACCATCGGCCCGTGGACCGGCGAGGGCGCTCCGCGCTCCGGTTCGCAGTCCGCGTGGATCGGTGGCTACGGCTACTCCAACACCGAGACGCTGACCCAGACCGTCACCGTCCCGGCGGGCTGCACCAACACCACCCTGTCGCTGTGGCTCAAGATCAGCACGGAGGAGTACGAGCCGGAGGTGTTCGACACCCTCACCGTCAAGGCGGGTTCGACCACGCTGGCGACCTACACCAACCTCAACCCGTCCGGCTACGCGGTGCGCACCTTCAACCTGGGCGCGTTCGCGGGTCAGAGCGTGGCGCTGAGCTTCACCGGCGCGGAGGACTGGTCCTACCAGACCTCGTTCGTGCTGGACGACGTCTCGGTGATCGCGGGCTGACCGACGTGCCGGGGAGGGTCGGTGGACACCGGTCCTCC
>NZ_JBFAAX010001343.1:0-1279 GCF_040639995.1 Actinosynnema sp. NPDC023658
GTCGAAGGGGCGGATGCGGCTGCTGACCGTCGGCCTCGGGACGCTGCCGGGCGAGGCCAGGGCGGTCGGGGTCGACTTCGCCACCCGCGGCCGTCGCGCCGACGAGGCGATCGACGTGCTGCGGCTGCTGTGGGAGGGCGGCGAGGACGGTGTCAGCTTCGACGGCGAGTTCTTCGCCTTCGACGACCTGTGCAGCTACCCGAAGCCGCACGGGGTCGCGCACCTGCCGATCCACGTCGGCGGGTCGAGCCGGGCCGCCGCGCGCCGGGCCGGTCGACGTGGCGACGGCTACTTCCCCGGCGGGATGCTGATGCCCGACGAGCGGGCGGCCCAGTGGGACCTCGCCCGGCGGACCGCCGCCGAGGCCGGCCGTGACCCGGACGCGCTGGAGCACACCCGGTGGGGCTCGATCGACATGTCCGCCGAGCTGGCGGAGGCGTTGGCCGAGCAGGGCGTGACCCGCGTCGTGGTGAGCGCGACCAGCGCCGACCCGGCCGAGCAGCGCGACCAGCTGTCGGCGTTCGCCGAGCGGTTCGGGCTCCTCTGACCCCCACCCGCGCGGCATGATCCGCGACACGACGACCTTCGGGCTGCCGCACCGCTCCGCGTCACGACCTGCGTCCGGCATGTCACGCTGAGTGTTCGGATCTCAACCCTGCGGAGGTTCCGATGAAGCGCAAGGTCGTTGTGGTGAACGGGGCGCTGGGCGCTGTGGCGCTCACCGCCGGACTCCTGGTCGGTGCGCCCCCGGCGGGCGCGGCGGAAGGCGACATCGGGCTCGCCGCCGCCGGCACGGCCGTGCCCGGGCACTACCTGGTGGTGCTGAAGGACCAAGTGGGCGCCCAGGCGTCCGATCTCACCGCCAAGTACGGCGGGACCGTCACGGCGACGTGGCGGCACGCGTTGCACGGCTTCGCCGTCACCGCCGGTGAACGGGAAGCGAGGAGGCTCGCCGCGGACCCCGCAGTGCGGTCGGTGAGCCAGGACGGCTTCGTCCGGGCGGTCGACGCGCAGCCGAACCCGCCGTCGTGGGGGCTGGACCGCATCGACCAGCGCGACCTGCCGCTGAACGCGTCCTACAGCTACGACACGACCGCGGCGAACGTGCACGCGTACATCGTCGACACCGGCATCCGGACCACCCACGCGACGTTCGGCGGTCGGGCGTCGTGGGGTTACGACGCGGTGGACGGCACCAACACCGACTGCAACGGCCACGGCACGCACGTGGCCGGCACGGTCGGCGGCAGCCAGTACGGCGTCGCCAAGGGCGTGCAGC
>NZ_JBFAAX010001344.1:0-1278 GCF_040639995.1 Actinosynnema sp. NPDC023658
GGGCGACGACGCGGCCCGCGTGTCGGACACCGGCCGGGTCACCGTGGACCGGTCCGCCGTGGACGAGGTGCTCGCCGCCGGCCGCGCGCTCTACCCGGGCATGCGCGACGTCGCGGTCGAGAGCGTCCGGGTGGGCGAGCGGCCGATCCCCGAGGACGGGTTGCCAGTGCTGGGCCGGGTGGTCGACCTGCCGAACTTCCACTTCGCCGTCTCGCACAGCGGGGTGACGCTGGCGCTGCACGCCGGGGACCTGGTCGCGGCCGAGGTGGTGGGCGAGGACCGCGGCGACGAGCTGGCCCCGTTCCGCTTCGAGCGGTCGACCGCCGTCCACTGAGGACCGGCTCCGCCGCCGCGAAACGGCGGTCCGCGCTTCGGCCAGCCGTAGCGGCGCCGTCCGCGCTGATGGCGTGACCGGGGCCGGGGTGGGACTGTCGCGCTGCCCGCGGACGCAGCGACCCCCGGAGGATGTCTTGGCGGACGACGCGAACGGCGGGTTGCTCCGGCAGTTGACCAGCCGCCAGATCGGCATGATCTCGCTCGGCGGCACCATCGGCACCGGGCTGTTCCTCGGCTCCGGCCTCGCGATCTCCATGGCCGGACCGGCCGTGGTGCTGGTCTACCTGGTCGGCGCGCTGGCGGCGGTCGGGGTGGCCTACGCGGTGGCCGAGATGGTCGTCGTGCACCCCGAGGCGGGCGGGTTCGGCGCGGTCGCGACGCGGTACGCCGGTCCGCTGGTCGGGTACGTCCAGCGGTGGTGCTACTGGGCGACGCAGGTCATCACCGTCGGCGGCGAGGTGGTCGCGGCGGGCCTGTACGTCCGGTTCTGGTGGCCGCAGGTGCCCCTGTGGGCGTCGGTGTGCGTGTTCTCGCTGGCGATCCTGGGGATCAACTTCGCCGCCGTCCGGCTGTTCGGCGAGGTCGAGTACTGGTTCGCGATGATCAAGGTGACTGCCCTGGTCGTGTTCCTCGCCCTCGGCGTGCTGTACGTGGTGTTCGGGCTGCCGGGGCACGACGCGGTGGGGCTGGGCGCGTGGACCGACCACGGCGGATTCGCGCCCAACGGGTGGGTCGGCGTGCTGCTGGCGATGACCGTGGCGACGTTCAGCTACGGCGGCGTGGAGTCGGTCGCGATGACCGCCGCCGAGTCGCGCAGCCCGGCCCGCGACATCCCCCGCGCGGCGAAGCGGGTGGTGCTGCGCCTGGCGTTGTTCTACGTGCTGGCCACCGGGATCATCGTGGCGATCGTGCCGTGGCGGGAGGCCGCCGCGGCCGACGGCG
>NZ_JBFAAX010001345.1:0-1276 GCF_040639995.1 Actinosynnema sp. NPDC023658
GTGTAGTTCTAGGTGGTCGCCGCAAGGGTGATGGTGGTGCCGGACGCGGTGCCCGTCGAGGGCTAGCGGCTGCGGTTCGAGCAGCTCGTGCCCTCCGACGAGGTGCTGGCGGCGGTCTCGCGCAGGTTGGACGAGCGGCGTCTGCTCGGCACCCGGATGGTCGTCGAACCGCCCCGCTACCAGGGCATCACGGTGGTGGCCCGGCTCACCGCGGCCGACGTCGACCGGGTCCGCGAGGCGGCTCCGGCCGCGCTGTACCGGTACCTCGACCCGCTGCGCGGCGGGCCGGACGGCACCGGGTGGGGCTTCGGCAGGCCGGTCCAGTTCGGTGAGGTGTTCTCGGTGCTCCAGGCGGTGCCTGGGGTGCTGCTGGTCGACGAGATCCGGATGTTCCCGGCGAACCCGATCACCGGGGCGCGCGGTGCGCCGGTGGACCGGCTCGACATCGCGGCCAACGCGCTGGTGTTCTCCCACCAGCACCAGATCTCGGTGGGTGCGCCGTGACCAGGGCGGCGCTGCCGGAGCTGGCGAGCAGTCACCCGCTGGGGGAGATGCTGCCCGCGCTGTTCGCGGTGGACGACTTCGCGCAGCGGTTCACCTCCGGCCTGGACGCCGTGCTGTCGTCCGTTCTGTCCACATTGGACAACATGTCCGCCTACCTCGACCCGGCGCTGACGCCGGAGGACTTCCTGGCGTGGCTGTCGTCGTGGGTGGCGGCGGGCCTGGACCCGGCGTGGCCGGAGCCGCTGCGGCGTGCCCTGGTGCGGCGGGCCGTGGAGCTGCACCGCAAGCGCGGCACGGTGCGCGGGCTGGTGGAGCGGTTGGAGCTGTCGCTGGGCGTGCGCGCGGACGTGGTGGACGGCCCCGGCGTGCGCTGGTCGGACCGGCCCGACACGCCGCTGCCCGGTCCGGTGGCCGAGGTGGCCGTGGTCCGGGTGTGGCCGGGGTCGTCCGGTCCGGTGGACCGCGGCCGGGTGGAGGCGCTGGTGGGAGCGGTGTGCCCGGTGCACGTCCGGTGCGTGGTCGAGGTGCTGGACGGGCCGCCCGAGGGTGGGGGGTGACGGCCGTGGTGCGCTCGTGCCCGCAGTGCGGGGCACCCGTCCAGGACGGGGACGACTTCTGCGGCAACTGCGGCACCTACCTGGGGTGGTCCGCCGAGGCCGCTCGACCGGAGGGTGCCGCCGGCACGGTCCCGGCCGCGGGGACGGGAACGCCTGCGGAGACGGGGCCTGCGGCTGCGGGAACGGCCGCGCAGGCGGGAACTGCGCCGACCGGT
>NZ_JBFAAX010001346.1:0-1272 GCF_040639995.1 Actinosynnema sp. NPDC023658
CGGCGCGGTGGTGCAGCGCCAAGGTTGCGGCGGCCAGCGCGAGGGCGTCCACGGCGGCGTGCGGCCTGCCGAACCGGATCGTCGGGTCGTACCCGCCGGCACCGACCACGAGCCGCGCGTCGACCTGCTCGTCCAGGATCGCGAGCACCACGTCGCCGTCGGCACGGGCGCGCGAAAGCTCTTTAAGCACCAGCACGACCGCGCCGTCACCGGCCTCGTCACCACGGCTGACCGCGCGGTGGATCGGCTCCGCGGACAGGTCGACCGCGCCGACCAGCGCGCTGTCCGCCTCGCCCACGGCGATGGCGTGCGCGGCGAGCCTCAGGGCGGTCGTGCCGGATGCTTCCTCGTCGAAGACGGTGAAGCACGGGCCGCGCAGGTCGAGCTGCGAGCCGATCCGGTTGGCGACCACGTTGCCCATCAGGCCGAGCGCGGCGGGTGCGTCGAGTTCGGTTCCGAACGCGTCGGCGACCTCGGGCATGCGCCACCGCGCGCCGTGCCGGGCGGCCTCGGGATCGCCACCCGCGCCCATCACGACCGCGGTGCGGTCGGGGTCCAGTCGAACGCCTGCGGCGGCCTCGCGTGCCGCTTCCAGCGCGAGCACCTGCTGGGGCAGGGCGGCGGCGAGGTCCTTGGGCGGGAACGCCACGCCGTCCAACCCGATCTCGATCCCGGTCCGCGTCGGCGCGACCGGCAGGTAGTCGAGGAGGGCGGCGGTGAAGTCCGCGGTGTCACGCCCGTCGCCCACCCGCGCGCCCACCGCGACGATCGCCACCCGCCTGCGCTGCCGCTCTCGACCCGTCACCGGCTCGGCTGTCGGTTCGACGTCGCCGGGATCGAGCACGACGTGGGCGTTGTTGCCTCCGAAACCGAATGCGCTGATCGCCGCACGCCGCATCCCGGGCCACTCCTCGGCGGCGGACAACACCCGCAGCGGCGTCCCCGCGAGGACGGGCGACGGCTCGTCCGCCCCCGGTGACGGTGGTCGCACACCGGCGCGCATCGCGGCCATCACCTTGATCAGCCCGGCCGCGCCCGCCGCTGTGACGAGGTGGCCGAGGTTGGCCTTCAGTGATCCGATCGGCACGTCCGCGCAGCCGCCGAAGACCTCCGCGACGCCGTGGAGTTCGACCGCGTCACCGGTGGCGGTGCCGGTCGCGTGGCACTCCACCAGCGACACCGACTCCGGGGGCAAGCCGGCCGAGGCGTAGGCGGCGCGCATCGCACGCACCTGGCCGGCCCGGTCCGGCGCGAGCAGACCCCGGCCGCGCC
>NZ_JBFAAX010001347.1:0-1271 GCF_040639995.1 Actinosynnema sp. NPDC023658
GACGAGCCCTTACGACATCGAGGAGATCTTCCCTGATGACGCGGCGGGGCCGGTCCGGCTCCCCCGGCGGCAGGCCGGCAACTCGCCGCAGGGCCTGGCCCTCACCCTGCTGGCCGACTACACCCTGCGCACGCGGGGTCGGCTGCCGTCGGCCGCCATCGTGGCGCTGCTCGCGGAGTCCGGCGTCAGCCACGCCGGGGCCCGCACCACCATCAGCCGGCTGGCCCGCCGGGGCGTGCTGGAGGGCAGTCGCCAGGGCCGCAACAGCTCCTACCGGCTGACCGACCCCGCCGCCCTGTTCCTGGCCGTCGGCGGCCGGGCGATCGTCGCCTCCGGTGACGACGGGCCGTGGGACGGGAAGTGGACGCTGATCGCGTTCTCGTTGCCGCAGGACGAGGTCGCCCGGCGTCGGGGGCTCCGCAGCCGGCTGCGGTGGATGGGGTACGCCCCGCTGTACGACGGCCTGTGGATCTCGCCGCTCGACCTGGCCGGGAAGGTCGAGGCCCAGCTGACCGAGCTCACCCTCGGCGCGATCACCGTCTTCCGCGCCCGGCACGTCGATCTCGGCGCCTCCGTGGGCCGCGAGCCCCTCGACGCGTGGGACACGGCGGCCATCGCCCGGCAGTACGAGTCGTTCATCGAGCGGTGGAGCCCGCTGGCGGCCGAGGTGCGCGCCGCCCGGATCACCGGCGCCGAGGCCGTCCGGGCCCGCACCGAGGTCATGGACACCTACCGCCGCCTGCCGATCCTCGACCCGCACCTGCCCATCGAGCTGCTCCCGCCCGGGTGGCTGCGCTCACCGGCGCGAGACCTGTTCGCGGCGGTCTACGACGGGCTCGCCGCCCCGGCCGAGGAGCACGTGCGGGCCATCGCGAGCAGGTTCGACACCGAGGTGCTGTCCGACATCCGGGCCCACACGGTCGCGGACCTCCTCGCCGGCCTACCGGGCGTCGCGGGCTTCGACGAGCCCGCCGCGGGCCTGGGCAACCACCGCTCCGGGCGAACCTGAACGCCGCGGCCGGGACACCCGTGCGGGGCGCACCCGTCCGGCCCTCGCGGCAGGCCGGTCGCGCCCGTCTAGCGGAGGTGGCCCCGGCCCCGGTCGGCTCACGACGTGGCCACGTGGGCGAACCTGGCCGTGCCGTCGGGTTGGACGCGCATGATCGGCACCACCTTCGTGGTCGGTGAGCCGTGCTCGTCGAAGGAGAGCCGGGCGCTCGCGCCCGGCACGGAGTTATCGGCGTGGAGGCGGTTGTGGGGGTGGTGGGAGA
>NZ_JBFAAX010001348.1:0-1268 GCF_040639995.1 Actinosynnema sp. NPDC023658
GCGTGCAGGTCGCGGGTGAGCGCGTCGTCGGCCGCGGCGGCCGGTGACGCCAGCTGGGAGGCCGGGACCGCGGCGAACACGGCGGCGGCCAGGACGAGCGCTAACGACCGTGATCTGGGCATGGAGCTCCTCCACCTGCGCTGGGGCGATTCGCGAAGGATTCTCCACGTCGTCGATCGGCTTGTGAAGAACTGACCGGCTTGACACCAATCGCTCGGAACCAAATACTCGGATCCGACTGATTGGAGACGAGCGAATGACGGCGAGCAGTCGACGACCGGTGTCCAACGCGCTCGGGCTGGCGGTGCTGGGGCTGCTGCTGGAATCGCCCTCCCACCCGCACGCGATGGCCGCCACCCTGCGGGAACGGGGCATGGACCGGGCGTTCAAGGTGACCACCGGCTCCCTGTACGACGTGGTCCGGACGCTGGAGAAGGCCGGGTGGATCGAGGCGCGGGAGACCGTCCGGGTCGGCGCGCGGCCGGAGCGGACCGTCTACCGGCACACCGCAGTGGGGCTGGACGAGTTCGTGCGCTGGGTGGACGAGCTGATCCGCGTGCCGGCCGACGAGTACCCGAAGTTCCTGTCCGCGGTCAGCTACCTGGGCGCGCTCGGGCCCGACGGCGCGTCGGCGGCGTTGCGGGAGCGGGCCGTCCGGGTCCGCGCGCGGTTGGCGGAGGCCCGGCAGCGGCACCGCGAGGTGCTGGACACCGGTCAGGTGCCCCGCCTGTTCGTGGTGGAGGTCGAGTACGGGGTGCGGATGCTGGAGGCCGAGCTGGGGTGGCTGGAGGAGATCGTCGACGACATCGCGGCGGGTCGCCTGGCCTGGCCGGAACCGACGTCCGGGTGGGTCCGCGGCGAGGGCGGGGAGGCGTGATGACGACCGACGGGGGCGCGGCGGCGGTCATGGTCGTCGGGGCCGGGCCGGCGGGGTTGGCGCTGGCGGCGGAGCTGGCGCTCGCCGGGGTCCGGGTCGAGGTGGTGGACCGGCAGCCGGAGCGCTCGCCGTTCTGCCGCGGCTTCACCCTCAACGCCCGCAGCCTGGAGCTGCTGGACCGCCGCGGCATCGTGGACCGCTTCCTGGCCGAGGGCGCGGCGGTGCCGTTCGGCATGTTCAGCGACCCGAGCCGGCCGCTGGACCTGACGGTGATGGACACCGACCACGCCTACGTGCTCGGCATCCCGCAGACCCGGGTCGAGGAGCTGCTGGAGGGGTGGCTGGCCGAGCTGGGCGTGGCCGTGTCCTGGGGGCACGAGGTGACCGACCT
>NZ_JBFAAX010001349.1:0-1267 GCF_040639995.1 Actinosynnema sp. NPDC023658
CGGGCGGTGCTGTGGACCCAGCTCCTGGCCGACCGCAGGGCTCCCGGCGAACTGGGTGCCGCCGCGCCCGACCTGGCCGACCGCTTGGCCGCGATCGCCGCCGAACTGGACCGGGCCGTCCGGGTTCCGCCCGCTCCTGAGGTCCCTCCTGCCGGGTGACGCCTCGACCGCGCGGGATCACATCCGGCATCCGGGTGAAGATCGTGCGCCACTATGGTGAAGCGATGGCATCGGTGAGGCAGGTCCAAGTCACGTTCGACTGCGCGGAACCCGAGCGCGTCGCCCGTTTCTGGTGCGAGGTGCTGGGGTACGTCGTGCCGTCTCCGCCGGACGGTTTCGCCACCTGGGACGAGTACGACCGCTCGCTGCCGCCCGGACGCCGGGGTGCGTGGTTCGCGTGCACCGATCCCTCGGGTGTGGGCCCGCGCCTGTACTTCCAGCGCGTCCCCGAGGGCAAGGTGGTCAAGAACCGGGTGCACCTCGACGTGCGGTTCGGCACCGGGCTCGTGGGCGAGGAGCGCGTCGCCGCGCTCGAAGCCGAGTGCGCCCGACTGGTCGCGCTCGGCGCGACGCGCGTGCGGCTCCTGCCCGCCAACAGCGAGGACGAGTCCTGCCTCGTGATGCAGGACGTCGAGGGCAACGAGTTCTGCCTCGACTGAGGGCCGTGACCGGGTCCGCCCCGGCCGGTCACCTGCCGGGGCAGACCGCGACGGGCTGGATCACCGATGCCTCGGAGAGGGCGAGCACGACCTCCCCCGCCTCGGTCTTGAGCACGAGCGTCCCCCGGTCCACCCGGACGACCGGGCCGCACGCGGTGCCGGCCGACGACGTGGTGACCTGGAGGACCGGCGGTTTCGCGGGCGGGCCGTACCACGTCAGGCCGACCGCGGCGACCAGCAGGAGGACGCACACCAGCGTCGCCCCGATCCCGCGCCGCAACGCCCTGGCGGCGGCCTGCGCCTCCTTGTGGTCGTCGACGAGCCGCGAGGCGACGTCCGCCATGGGCACGACGACGGGGCTGCCGTTGGCCGACCGCACCAGGGACAGCGCGCCCATTGCGCCGACCACGAGCGACGCCAGCAGCAACCCGCCGACCGCGATCGCCCACGGCCTCGCCAGCTGCCCCACGTCCGTGCGGCCCTTGACCAACCCGAACCCGATCAGCGCGACCAGCAGCCCGGCCAGCGCGTTGCGCCACGCCGTCGCCGCGGCCCGGACCCGGACCAGCTCGGTGCGCAGGAGCCGGTGCCGCTCCTGCGCGAGCAGC
>NZ_JBFAAX010001350.1:0-1264 GCF_040639995.1 Actinosynnema sp. NPDC023658
GGGGGGGGGGGGGGGGGGGGGGGCGGGGGGGGGGGGGGGGGGGCGTTGGGGGGGGGGGGGGGGGGTGTGGGGGGGGGGGGGGGGGGGGGGGGGGGGGGGGGGGGGGGGCCCCGAGGGTCCTCTGTGCTGGTCGGGAGCGGGTGATTGTTAGTCCGTTCGGGTGACGTGCTGGTGCGGGGTGTGGTGTTGGCGGGTAGTCACTTGGCATGAGGTCCGTGTGGCGTGGGGCGATTTCCTTCGGGTTGGTGACGATCGGTGTCCGGTTGTTCACCGCTACGGAGGAGCACGACTTCCGGTTCCACCAGGTGCACCGGGAGGATGGTGGGCGCATCCGGTACAAGCGGGTGTGTCAGGTGTGCGGCGAGGAGGTCGCGTACGCCGACATCGCGAAGGGTTACGAGCTGGACGACGGTCGGGTCGTGGTGATGGACGCCGAGGATTTCGACAAGTTGCCGATCAACACTGATCACGCGATCGACGTGTTGGAGTTCGTGCCGGTCGAGGAGATCGATCCGATCTATTTTCAGAAGTCTTATTACTTGGAGCCGGACAAGGCGGCGACGCGTCCGTACGTGTTGCTCCGGACGGCGTTGGAGCGCAGTGGGCAGTTGGCGGTGGTGAAGATCACCGTTCGTCAGCGGGAGACGTTGGCGATGTTGCGGGCGCGTGATGACGTGTTGGTGATGCACACGATGTTGTGGCCGGATGAGGTGCGGACGCCGGATTTCGAGTTCCTGGGTTCGGAGGTGGAGGTTCGGCCGCAGGAGTTGAAGATGGCGTCGTCGTTGGTGGAGAGCATGGCGGGGTCTTTTGATCCGGGTGATTTCTCGGATGATTACACGGTGGCGATGCAGAAGGTGATCGAGGCGAAGGCGGAGGGTGCGGAGCTGCCGGATCGGCCGGAGGTGGAGGAGTCGGGTGAGGTGATCGACCTGATGACGGCGTTGGAGCGGAGTGTGGAGCAGGCGAAGTCGGCGCGGGGTGGGAAGTCGGCTGGTCGCAAGCCCGCGGCGAAGAAGGCGTCGTCGTCCCGTTCGTCGTCGGCCGGCTCGGGCGGTTCTTCTGGGTCGTCGTCGCGGAAGGCTCCGGCGAAGAAGAAGGCGAAGCCCGCGTAGGCGGGGTCGGGATGGGTGGGGATCTTTCGGAGTACCGGCGCAAGCGGGATCCGGGGCGGACGCCGGAGCCGGTGCCGGGTGAGGACGCGGTGGTGCCGCGTGGTGATGACGACACGTTCGTGATCCAGGAGCACCACGCTTCGGCGTTG
>NZ_JBFAAX010001351.1:0-1263 GCF_040639995.1 Actinosynnema sp. NPDC023658
CACGGCACGGACCTGCGGCGGCTCTTCTGTCCCCCGGACGCGTCAGGGGTTGGTGACCCCCAACGTGTAGCTGCCGGACCCGCTGTACGCGTGTACGCGGTAGCGGTAGTAGCCGGCGGTGCCGTTGTAGCTCACCGCCTCGTCGGCCCCGGGGCTGTCGCCCTTGGCCACGACGGCCCAGGCGCTGCCGCTCCACTTCTCCAGGTAGAGGTCGAAGTCGGCGCCGCCCGGACCCACGAGGCAGCCGACGTGCGCGCCGGACACCGTGGACTGGTAGTAGCTGTTGTTCGGCTGGTACGCCTGCCCGCCCGCGGCCAGGGTGCCGTTGTAGGTCGTCTCCGAGCCCTGGCAGCCGGTCGGCGGGTTCGGGTCGCCGCCACCGGCGGTGGCCAGGGTCAGGCCGTAGGTCTGGAGGATCTCGTTGACCGGCTGGAAGTACGTGGTGCCGCCGGAGGTGCAGTCGCCCGAACCGCCGGAGGTCACGCCCTGCGCCTGGGTGCCGGCCAGCAGCGAGCCGCCCGAGTCGCCCGGCTCGGCGCACACCGTGGTCTGGATCAGGCCGGTGACGGTGCCCTGCGGGTAGGTCACCGAGGAGTTGCGGGCCTGGATGGTGCCGCAGTGCCAGCCGGAGGTCGAGCCGGAGCGGCACACCGCCGAGCCGACCGGCGCGTCCTGCGAGCCCGCGACGGACACCGTGCCGCCGGCGTAGTCGTTCACCAGGCCGCGCGGGGTGTTGCCCGCCGCGACCTGCACCCACGCGTAGTCGTTGCCGGGGAAGCTCGACCCGCGGAACGTGCCGCCGGGGTTGGACGTGGTCGCGCCGGTGGTGCCGCAGTGCCCGGCGGTGACGAACCCGCCGTTGACGGAGAAGCCGACCGAGCAGCGCGTGCCGCTGCCGATGAGGTAGGCGTTGCCGCCGATGACGTCGATCAGCGGGCGCGGCGCCTCGGTGGTGGCGGTGTGGCGGACGGCCGAGGCGTCGACCCCGGACGACGCGACGAACGCGCGTGCGGCGGCGAGCGCGCCGGGCCGGGACTTGACCACCACGCTGTTCGTGGGCAGGTCGACGTACCAGCCGGGCACCGAGCGCGGCGCCCGGGCCGCGTTCGCGTCCAGCGCGGCCTTCACCGCGTCCAGGTCGGCGTCGCTGCGCCGGACCACCTCGGTGCGCACCCCGCCCTGGTCGGCGTCCGACGCGCGGGTCACGCCGACGGTCAGCGTGCCGGAGGAGTCGATCCACGCGCCGCCGAACCGGCCGTCCAG
>NZ_JBFAAX010001352.1:0-1263 GCF_040639995.1 Actinosynnema sp. NPDC023658
GCCACGACCCGCGATCCCGCGGCGGCGGCGCTGCCGGACGGTGTCGACGTGGTGCGCGCGGACCTCTCCGAGCCGGGGAGCCTGGACGCGTGCCTGCGCGGGGTGGACGCGGTCTTCCTGATGTGGCCCCTGCACACGGCGGAGGCGCTGCCCGACGTCCTGGAGGTGATCGGCCGGCACACGCGCCGGGTGGTGTTCCTCGGGTCGGGCGGCGTCCGCGACCTGACGGTGGACGGACAGCAGGAGTTGTTCGAGCGGTCCGGTCTGGAGTGGACCGTCATCCGGCCGAGCACCTTCGCGGTCAACGCGCTGTGGTGGGCCGGGCAGATCCGCGCCGGCGACGTGGTGCGCGGTGCGTGCGGCGAGCTGGCCCTGGCGATGCTGCACGAAGCGGACATCGCCGCCGTCGCGGTCCGCGCGCTGACCGACGCGGGCCACGACGGCGTGGTGCACCACCTGACCGGGCCCCAGGCGCTCACGCAGGCCGAGCAGGTGCGGATCATCGGGGAGGTGATCGGCCGCCCGTTGCGCTGGCGCGAGCTCCCCCGGCGGGAAGCCCGGGAACAGCTCGTCACCGACGGGCTGCCGGCGTCGTTCGCGGACGTCCTGCTCGACACCTACGCCACGATGACGACGTGGCCCGCGCCCGCGCTCACCACCGCGGTGCGGGACGTCACCGGATCACCGGCGCGCACGTTCCGGCAGTGGGTGGCCGATCACGCCGACGAGTTCACGCCTGCCGGTCGCGCGTCGCCCCCAGCGCCGCCATCACGTCGTCCGCGGTGACCGGGACGGAGAACATCGGGAAGTCGAAGCGCAGGGCGTTGTCGTGCTCCTCCTGCGAGGTGGCGGCGACGCAGTCGGTGAGCGTGACGACCTTGTACCCGTTCTCGTAGCCGGTGCGCATGGTCGACTCGACGCAGCAGTTGGTCAGGAACCCGCCGAGCACGATGGTGGTGATGCCCTTGCTGCGCAGGATGAAGTCGAGGTTGGTGCTGGCGAACGTGTCGAGCCCGCGCTTGCCCTCCACGACGATGTCGCCGTCGCGGGGCGCGAGGTCGTCCACGATCGCCGCGCCCCAGCTGCCCTTGACGAACGCCTTGCCGTCCACGACGCCCTTGAGGATGCCGTACGGGTGGGAGGAGATCTCGTGGTAGCCCTCGACGAACGTGATGGGCGCGTGCATCACCGTCACCCCGGCCGCCCGTGCCGCCTCCGCCACCCCCACGGTCTTGGGCATCAACCCGCTGTGGCCCAACACCA
>NZ_JBFAAX010001353.1:0-1260 GCF_040639995.1 Actinosynnema sp. NPDC023658
GGCGCAGCGCGGGCCCCGGCGACACGCCGAGCTCGGCCTCCAGCACCTCGTGGGCACGTCGGCAGGCGGCCAGGGCGTCGGCACGCCGCCCGTCGCCGTGCAGGGCCAGCACCAGCAGCTCCCACAGTCGTTCGCGCAGCGGGTGCCGCACGACCAGCGCCGCCAGGTCCGCGCCGGTCGACCGGTGCCTGCCCAGCTCCAGCTCGGCGGCGCACAGCTCCTCGACGACGTGCAGCCGCAGCTCCTCCAGCCGCGCCGCCTCGGCCCGCGCCCACTCCCCCAGCTTGCAGTCGACCAGCACCTCCCCGCGCCAGAGCCCGAGCGCCGCGCGCAGCCTCCGCGCGGCAACGTCCGGCGGTTCGGCGCGGTCGACCTCGGCCAGGCGGGTGAACCGGTCGACGTCGAGGTGCTCGGGCGGCACGTGCAGGACGTAGCCGGGCGGTCGGGTCCGCACCAGCTCGTCGAGACCGGCTGCGACGAGCGCCCGGCGCAGGTGCGCCACGTGGGCGTGCAGGGCGCGCAAGGCCGACGGCGGCGGCCACTCGTCCCACAGGCCGTCGATCAGGGCCTCCTGGGACACCACCTGCCGGGGTCGCAGGGCGAGCAACCCGAGCAGCGCGCGGCGCATCGGCTTGCCGACGATCACCGTGCCGTCGGCGCCGACCACCTCCAGCGGACCGAGCACCCGCACCTCGAAACGAGCTGTACCCATGACGACGGGCTCACCCCCTCCTGACGGGAGGATCAGCCCGACGTGCCGGAAATACCTCTACGCCTCGCAGTTCTTCGTCGTCCGGCCGTCCGCGCCGACGTCGCACACGTCGACGTCCGGGCCGCCGTCGAGCAGGTCGCCGCCGGCCTGGCCGAGGAGCTTGTCCCGACCGTCGAGACCGAGCACGACGTCGTCACCCGGCCCGCCGAGGATCGTGTCGGGGCCGACCGACCCGGTCAGCCGGTCGTCACCGGCACCGCCCACGAGGACCTCCGCGGACGAGATCACGTCCCGCTCGCCCCGGCCCCCGCCGCCGGGCAGGCCGTCGAGGCCGACCTGCACGGCGTCCGGGTGGTCGCCGTAGCTGACGGTGTCGACCCCCGGACCGCCGTCCACCGTGTCGTCGCCCGGACCGCCGAGCAGGGTGTCGTTGCCGAGGCCGCCGGTCAGCCGGTCGTCGTCCGGGCCGCCCACCAGCAGGTCGTTCCCGAACCAGCCGAGCAGGACGTCGTCGCCCCGACCTCCGTCGAGGTGCGCCCCCATCGGGT
>NZ_JBFAAX010001354.1:0-1256 GCF_040639995.1 Actinosynnema sp. NPDC023658
GCGACGGCGGCGCCGGGTGCGCGGGTCGGGGTGCCGCCGATGATCGCGGACGGGTTCCAGCACCGGGCGCAGGCGGCGCACCTGGACCGGAGCTCGGGACGGGCCGCCCTCGTGCTGTCCGGCAGCGGCGGCATGGGCAAGACCCAGCTGGCCGCGCACCACGCAGCCGCGCACTGGGCCGACCCCGGGCTGCGACTGGCCATGTGGGTCCCGGCGACCACGCGCGAGTCGGTCCTGTCGTCCTACGCGGAGGCCGCCGGCCGGGTGCTGGGCGCCGACTTCCCGGACCCGGAGGTGGCCGCACTGCGGCTGCGCGAGTGGTTGGCCGGTTCCGGCGAGCGGTGGCTGGTCGTGCTGGACGACCTGCGTCGTCCGGAGGACCTGCACGGCCTGTGGCCACCGGTCTCGGAGCGCGGGCAGGTCGTGGTGACGACCCGGCGTCGCGATCCGAGCCTGCTCCGGGCGGACCGCGAGCTGGTCGAGGTCGACGTGTTCGACGCCGACGAGGCCGCGGCCTACCTGGGGGCGAAGCTGGCCGGGGCGCCGCACCTGTCGCCGGGCGCGGAGCGGCTGGCGGAGGACCTGGAGCGCATCCCCCTGGCCTTGGCGCAGGCCGTGGCCTACCTGCTCAACCGCGACCTGACCTGCGAGCAGTACCGGACGCGCCTGGCGGACCGGCGGCGCACGCTGCGGCAGGTCCTGCCGCGGCCCGACGAGTTCACCGACGACCACCGCGACGTCCTCGCCGCGACCTGGACCCTGTCGGTCGAGCTGGCCGACGGGCTCGACCCGGTCGGCGTGGCGGGCCCCGTGATGCGGGTCGCGTCGCTGCTGGACCCGGCCGGCATCCCGGCCGGGCTGTTCACCACCGAGGCGGTGACCGGGCACCTGAGCCGGGTGACGGGCCACGAGGTGAGCGCGGACGACACCCGCGACGCCCTGTGGTGCCTGCACCGGTTGAACCTGGTCAGCTGGGACCGCGGCTCCCCGCACCGGGAGGTCCGGATGCACGCCTTGGTGCAGCGGGCCACGCGGGAGGACTTCGCCGCGGAGGACCCGGTGCTGCACGACGTCGCCCGCGCCGCCGCCGAGGCCATCCGGCAGGTGTGGCCGGACGTCGCCCGCGACGCGGAGCTGGTGTCGGCCCTGCGCGCCAACACCGCGGCGCTGTACGCGGTCGCGGAGCCGGCCGTGTGGGCGTCGGGCTCCCAGGCGGTGGTGTACCTCGCCGCCGACAGCCTCGGTGAGGCGGGGGC
>NZ_JBFAAX010001355.1:0-1256 GCF_040639995.1 Actinosynnema sp. NPDC023658
CCAGCCGGAAGGAGCCCGCCGGGTCGGTGAAGTCGGACTCCGCGAGCAGCAGGTGCTCGGCGTCCTCGTCGCGCAGCTGCCGCCACAGCGACGGGTCGACCGTCAGGGCGATCAGCGACAGGTAGATCACCCACGCGGAGAACCGGTCGACCTCCGGGCCGGAGTCGGCCGCGGTGCGGTCGGGCGACTGGTAGTTGCGGTGCCCGGTCTCGACCGAGGGCAGCCCGGCCAGCGCCGGGACGTACGTGCCGTCGTAGTCGACCAGCTTGAGCGAGCCGTCGTCACCGACCAGCAGGTTGCCGTGTTGCAGGTCGCCGTGCCCGACACCCGCCGCGGCCAGCCGGGCGACCAGGTCCGCGAACCGCTCCGCGACGCGGGAGAGCGCCGCGGGGTCGTCGACGTGCCGGTCGATCCAGCGCAGGAGGTTGACCGCCTCGACCCACTCCATCCGCAGCACCGGGTACCAGGCGCCTTCGACGAGGATGCCCCGGTCGAGGTAGTCGAAGCCGACGATCCAGTCGTCGTCCAATCGGGCGAGGTGCTCCCCGACGGCGCGGTAGCGGACCGCCTGCTCCGGTGCCGCGCGGGTGAAGCACTTGATCGCGCACCGCGTGCCGTCGGGCAGGGTGAGCGAGAAGACGCTCGCGAAGTTGCCCGAGACGGCCCGGGGCCGGCCCAGGGCGTCGACCCGCACCTCCGCCCCGGCGAGGTCCGTGCCGCGGAAGCACAGCGCCGTGTCCTCCAGCGCCTCGACGTAGGCCACGCCGGACGGGAACGCGCGGGCGGCCTCGTCGTCAGGGGTCCACGTGGACGACGGTGACGTCGTCATTGCGCACCATCCCCTCCGCCCGCGCCGTCGCCAACCACGCCGTGAAGCCCTCCGGGTCGCCGGACCGGGTGAACCCGCTCAGCACGTGCCACGGTCGCCCGCCCCGCTCCGCCTCGCGCAGGAACCACGCGGCCAGCGCGTCGGTGCACAGGAACAGGCCGTCGCCGGGCTCGGCGACCCCCGACGCCGTCCGCACGTGCCGGGCCAGCAGCGCGTGGTCCCGGTTGAACGCGTTGACCAGCCCCGGCGAGTTGTCGAACGCCTCCGCCGACTCCACCGGGAACGCCCGCAGCAGCCGGTCGCCGCGCGCGTGGAACAGGCAGCTGTCACCCAGCGCGGCGGCGTCCCACCGGACGACCCCCGACGGGTCGGTGTCGAACCGCGCGGCCACCACCGCGGCGTGCGGGCCGCGGTCCAGCTTGGGCTG
>NZ_JBFAAX010001356.1:0-1255 GCF_040639995.1 Actinosynnema sp. NPDC023658
TCCCGACAAGCCGGACTGGCCGACCGCCTACTACGGCCGCAACCTGCCCCGCCTGCGCCGCGTCGCGCGCCGGTACGACCCGGACCGCGTCCTGGCGTTCCCGCAGGGTCTCGCCTGACCACCCGCCGCGGCCGGCGGGTTTCGCCCGACCGGCTCGCGGCGGTCGGCAGGGCTTCACCCCACCTCCGGTGACGGTCGGCAGGATTTCGCCTGATCGCAGCAACGGCCGGGCTCTCCCGACCTGCCGCCGTGGCCGCTCGCCGCGGTGAAATGGGTGGTGGAAAGGGTTTCCGGCGGTCGGGAACCCTGCTCCCGCCGTGCCCGGAACGGTGGCCCGTCGGCCCGCGATCGGAGGCCGACCGTGGACCGACCGGTGCGGTGCGTCGCATTTCGGTCTACGCTGGGAGCGCTCCCAGAGAGTCGCTCCCCGCCGTCGTGGACCTTTCGAAAGGAGTTTCATGCGAAGCACCGTCCGGGCTTTCGTGTTGGCAGGCTTGATGGCTGCCAGCGCGGTGGTCGCCGCAGCCGGGCCGGCCCAGGCCGACACCACGATCTGCGACCAGTACGGGTCGACCACCATCCAGGGCCGTTACGTGGTCCAGAACAACCGATGGGGCACCTCGGCCACCCAGTGCATCAACGTCACCTCGACCGGTTTCCGGATCACCCAGCAGCAGGGCTCGTCCCCGACGAACGGCGCACCCGTGTCGTACCCGTCGGTGTTCCTCGGTTGCCACTACACCAACTGCTCGCCGGGCAGCAACCTGCCGATGCAGGTCAGCCGGATCCGCAGCGCGACCTCGTCGATCAACTTCTCCTACGCGAGCGGCACCTTCGACGCCGCGTACGACATCTGGCTGGACCCCACGCCCAAGACCAACGGCGTGAACCAGATGGAGATCATGATCTGGTTCAACCGCCAGGGCTCGATCCAGCCGATCGGCAGCGTCGTCGGCAACACCACCATCGGCGGTCGCACCTGGCAGGTGTGGCGCGGTAGCAACGGCTCCAACAACGTGATCTCCTACGTGGCGCCGTCCGCCATCTCGTCGTGGTCGTTCAGCGTGCTCGACTTCATCAACGACGTGCGCAACCGCGGCGCGATCACCACGTCCTGGTACCTGACCAGCATCCAGGCCGGTTTCGAACCGTGGAACGGCGGCGTGGGCCTGGCCGTGAACAACTTCTCGGCCTCGGTCAGCGGATAACCCGCAGCGATCCCAGCACCCCGGTCGGTCCGGGCACCCGGCCGGAC
>NZ_JBFAAX010001357.1:0-1252 GCF_040639995.1 Actinosynnema sp. NPDC023658
CACGGAGTCCGGCGGAGCGCCCTCCTGCGCGGTCACCGCGGCGACCACGTCGCGCAGCTGGGCGGCCAGCAACGCCGCGGGCGCGTAGGCGACGCCGCCAATCACCAGCGGTGACGGGTCGCCGAGCCTGCGCTTGTGCCCGCGCGACACGCGCGTCGGATCGACCGCCGCTGCGATCTCGGCCAGGTCACCCGTCAGCAGCGTGTCGTCGGGCCTGGCGAACACGGTGGACGGGGCCACGACGTCGCGTCCCAGCGGCACCACCCTCGTCCCGGATTCCCCGGACACGGCCGCTGCCGTGAACGTCGTGCCGAGGTCGATGCCCAAGCCGTACCGCATCGTCGGACCTCCTCCCGTCAGTGCCACGTCACCGCGCCGGGTTCGCCGCGGACGGGACCGAGGACCACCTTCGGGGCCGAGCACGACGACCGACAACACCCAGTCGCCCCCGTTGCCCGATTCCGGGTGCATCAATGCCTGAAGGGGCCGCGGCTCATGCACCCGAACGCCGCGACAGGCGCGGTGACACGAAGAGTCCTGCGGCTCACAGGGCCAACCGCACCACCCCGCGCCCGCACGCCAACATCGCCCGCTCCCGCTGCGCGGCCGACAGGCAGCACCAGGTCGCGGTGCACGGGTTCGCGGCCGAGCAGGTGCACCGAGCACGTCCGGCACACACCGCCCTCGCGGGAGCTGTCCGCCTCGACGCCCTCCTCCCGCAGCACTTCCAGCAGCGTGCGGTCGGCGGCCACGTGCGCCCTCCGCCCGCCGCGCACCAGATCGGCGTCGAACGGCTCGCCCCGTCGCGCCGCCGAGGCGTCCAAGCCGATGAACCGCTCCACCCGCACGTGTCCCGCGGGTCACCCGGCGGTCGCCGCCCCCCACCGCGTCGAGCAGCCGCGCCGGTCCGCACGCGTACACCGGGGTGCGGGAGCGGTGAGCAGGGTGGCCACCTCCAGCCGGTCGTCCTCGTCGGAGCAGTGCAGGGTCACGTCGGCCAGCCCCCGCAGCCGGTCGAGGAACACCGCGTCGGCTCTCGTCCGCACGCAGTAGCGCAGTTCCGCCGGCGTCCGCGCGGCAGGTCGAGCAGCATCCCGAGCAGCGGCGTCACCCCGATCCCGCCGGCGACCATCAGGTGCCGGTCTGCGTCGGGGTCGAGCGCGAAGTCGTTCTGCGGGTGGGTCAGGTGCAGCTCGTCGCCCACGCGCAGGCCTTGCGGCGGTCGACCCGCCCCGTCCGGCGGGCTCGCGCC
>NZ_JBFAAX010001358.1:0-1252 GCF_040639995.1 Actinosynnema sp. NPDC023658
GCCACCTCCTCCGACCGCTCGCGCGACCGGCCGCCGACCAGCACCTCGTGCCCCGCCTCGACCCACCGACCACCCAAGGCCCCGGCCATCCCGCCCGAACCCAGCACACCGATCCGCATCCCCGCGCGCACGCCGTCCTCCTCCGCTCGCAATGCTTGACGGGATCGACGTTAGGAAGGCCGACGGGCACTGAACGGTGTCCACGACAGGGGGTGGCGCCGATGACGTTCCTCGCGGACTGCCGTGCGCGGCAGGCGTTCGACCTGCTGGCCAACACCTGGAACCCGGTGGTCCTGCACGCGTTGCGGCACGGCCCGCGCCGTCCGGCCGACCTGCGCCGCACGATCGGCGGCATCCGGCCCAAGGTGCTCACCGAGACCGTGCGCCGGTTGGAGGGCGCCGGGCTGGTGGCCAGGACCGCGCTGCGCGACCGGGTCGAGTACTCGCTCACCGACCTGGGGCGCAGCCTGCTGGACCCGATCGACGCGCTCGGTCGGTGGGCGCACGAGCGCGGCGACGAGGTGGGACTTGACGGATGAACCAAAACAATGTTTTATAACGTTGTTGTGTAACGCTGTTGTGGAGGTGGGTCGTGATGGGCGTGCAGGCCGGGTTCCAGACCCTCGACCGGGAGGTCGCCGTCGACCTGGAGGTGCGGGGCCAACTGCCACCGTGGCTGTCCGGGTCGCTGGTGCGCAACGGTCCCGCGAAGTTCGAGACCGACCGGGGCTCGTTCCGGCACTGGTTCGACGGCCAGGCCATGCTGCACCGGTTCGGCTTCGCCGCCGGGGCCGTCACCTACCGCAACCGGTACCTGGAGACGCCCAGCTTCCGCTCGGTGCGCGAGGACGGGCACATCGCGTTCGGTGAGTTCGCCACCGACCCGTGCCGCTCCATCTTCAGCCGCTTCTTCACCCACCCCGCCCTGCGGCGCACCTCGAACACCAACGTCAACGTGGTGTCCGACGGCGAACGGGACTGGGCGCTCACCGAGACGCCGATCGCGGTGGAGTTCGACCGCGACACCCTGGCCACCGTCGGCCTCACCGACTACGACGACGCCATCACCGGCCACGTGACCACCGCGCACCCGCACCGGGCGCCGCTCACCGGCGACCTCGTCAACTACGTGCTGAAGTTCGGCAGGCGCAGCGTCTACCAGGTCTACCGGCAGCGCGGCACCGCGCTACTGAGCAACTTATACATCACCACAGTCTTCCGGACGCTGACCGTGAGATAAGAAGAGCGACTT
>NZ_JBFAAX010001359.1:0-1252 GCF_040639995.1 Actinosynnema sp. NPDC023658
GCGTGCACGCAGGTGCCGGCACAGGTCGACCACCCCGCCTCCGCCGCGCGCACCGCCTCGGCCACCGCCGGGTCCGGAGCCGTGTCGAACCAGTCCGCCACCGACGGGTCGTCCTGCTCCGGCGCGGAGGTCTCCGGCTTCTCGTAGGCTGGCGGCTCGTAGCGGAACACACCGTCCTCGCCCGGCGTGCCCAGCATCTTCGCGAACCCCTCCAGCGCCTTGCCGTAGTCCGACGGCACCAGCCACACCTTGTTCGCGTCGCCCTGCGCCATCTGCGGCAACGTCTGCAGGTACTGGTAGGCCAGCACCTCCGGCGTCGGCCGGCCCGCCTTGATCGCCGCGAACACCTTCTCGATCGCCTTCGCCTGACCCTGCGCCTGCAGGTACCGGGCCGCCCGCTCGCCCTGCGCCCGCAGGATCGCCGACTGCCGCTCCGCCTCCGCGCCCAGGATCGCCGCCTGCTTCGCACCCTCCGCCGACAGGATCTGCGCCTGCTTCTGACCCTCGGCGGACTTGATCGCCGCCTCCCGCTGGCCCTCGGCGTTGAGGATCATCGCGCGCTTCTCCCGGTCCGCGCGCATCTGCTTCTCCATCGAGTCCCGGATCGAGGGCGGCGGGTCCACCGCCTTCAGCTCCACCCGCGCCACCCGGATGCCCCACCGGCCGGTCGCCTCGTCCAGCACACCGCGCAGCTGGTTGTTGATCTGGTCGCGGGAGGTCAGCGTCTCCTCCAGGCTCATCCCGCCCACCAGGTTGCGCAGCGTCGTGGTCGCCAGCTGCTCCACACCCACGATGTAGTTCGAGATCTCGTACACCGCCGCCCGCGGGTCGGTCACCTGGAAGTAGACGACCGTGTCGATCGACACCGTCAGGTTGTCCCGGGTGATCACCGGCTGCGGCGGGAACGACACCACCTGCTCGCGCAGGTCGATCCGGGCCCGCACCCGGTCGAAGAACGGCACCAGGATGTTCAACCCCGGCGCCGCGGTCGTGCGGTAGCGGCCCAGCCGCTCGATCACCGCGGCCGTGGCCTGCGGGATCACCAGCACCGACTTGACCATGACGATCAGCACGAACAGCACCAGGACCGCGATGACGATCAGCGTGGTGGTCAACTCTCCCAGCCTCCACTCAGGCCCCGGACAGCACCACTGCGGTCGCGCCCGAGATCTCGACAACAGTGACTTCGGCGCCGGGCTCGATGACCTCGCGGTCCAACGACCGCGCCGACCACACGTCCCCGCCGATCCGC
>NZ_JBFAAX010001360.1:0-1251 GCF_040639995.1 Actinosynnema sp. NPDC023658
GCTGCCGTGGCCGCCGGCGGACCTGCCCGGCATCACGGGCAAGGGGACCGGACCGCTCAACGCGCTGCTGTCCACGCTGAGCGTCCCGCTGCTGGAAGCCGTCCTGCCGTCCGTGGTCGGCGGCCGGGCGCTGGAGGTGCCGGGCCTGCACGAGTCGGTCGCGGGGATCTCCGCCGACGCGCGCTTGGTGGTCCACGCCAAGCTGCTCGCTCCCAGGCTCGGCAGCCTGACCGACAGCCGGTTCGACATCGACATGGGCAACGCGCCGGTCGAGGCGTCCGGCACGGTGACGCGCGCGAACGTGGGCGAGGCGTCGGTCGGCCTCGGCTTCGGCAGCCACAACCACGTCGGGGAGAACCCCGACGGCACCCTGAACCCGGTGGAGTCGGTCAACTTCATCACCAACGGCCTGGACCTGCGCCAGGTCGCCGACGACGTCCGCACCTCGTCGGGTGGTGCGAGCGCTTCCAAGCAGCCGGACCTGTTCGTGTTCGGCCGCATGGGAGTGGTCGAGTTCGACGTGGAGTACCGGGTCGTGGCGGACCTGGGCGGCGGCCGGGTCGCGGTCCGCGACGTCACCGTTCCCGGGGGCGTGGACCTGAGCGTGCCCCAGGCGGGCGTCGAGGCGTTGCTGGGCAAGCGGATCGACGGTGGGCTGGCCGCGGCGCAGGACGCCGTCCACGCCGCGGGGCAGGACTGGCGCAAGGCCGAGATCGCCGTGGACAAGGCCCGGCACGAGGTCCAGGACCTGCACCTGGAGCTGGAGCGAGCCGCCCGGGAGGTGTCCCGGCACGAGGCGCCGCCGGAGGACTCGGCGACCCTCGCCGCGGCGGAGGCCGCCGCGGACGCCGCGCTGGCCGAGGCGGTGCGCCGCCACGACCTGGCCACCTCCAGGCTGGCCGAGGAGCGGGTGTTCGCGCGGTCCCACGAGGAGACCGAGCGGCGCGCCCTGGAGGCGGAGCTCGCCGCCCTCCGGGGGCTTGAGTCGGCCGACGACGAGATCTCCGGCCTGACCCTGCGGCTCGCCGACGCGCGCAGGCGCTCCGCCCACGCCGATCACAAGGTGGCGGAGACCGAGCACGCGCTGGTCGTCGCGGACTCGGAGCTGATCCGGCAGGTGCTGCTGGAGGAGTTGGAGCTCCACCGGGAGACGGCGGTTCGCCGGCGGGTCTAGGTCCAGTCGTGGGCCGCGGCCGCGGACGCCCGGCGACGCGAGGCCGGGGCCGCGCGCGCCTTCGCGGACCGAGGGCT
>NZ_JBFAAX010001361.1:0-1250 GCF_040639995.1 Actinosynnema sp. NPDC023658
ACCGGCAGCGCGGTGCTGGTGGACGAGGCGACGCCGGCGTGCTCGCTCATGCACTCCCTGGCCTACCAGCTCATCGCGGCCGGCGCGGTGGCGCCCGACCGGCTGCGCGTCGTCAGCGGCGTGCCGTGCCCGGCGCCGGTCAACCCGGGTCTTCAGGCCCTGCTCGCGCCCGACGTGCCCGACGTGGTGGACGCCGCGCTGGCCGCGCTCGGAGCACCTGCCCGGCGAGGACCCGCACTGACGAAGGGATCGGTCTGATGGGACTGCTGCGCCCCGAGGCGCTCGACGCCGACGACCTGACCTACCGCATCTTCGGCCTGGGCCGGGACAACGAGCCGTGGCGGGCCGAGGACGTGATCGCGAGCGGTTCGTTCACCCGGGACGCGAAGCGGTCGGAGCTGGCCTGGAAGCTCGCCTCCCGCGGCTACTACGCCGAGCAGGCGGGCCTGGTGGCCGCCGCGACCCTCGCCGTGCAGACCGACGACACCGCGCTGCGGTTCAGCCTCGCGACCGCCGTCTCGGACGAGGCGCGGCACGCCGACGCCTTCTACCGCTACGCCGGCGCGGTGGGCGGTGAGCCCGAGGAGTGCCAGGAGATGGTCGAGCCGCTCGACGAGGGCCTGACCGCGCTGCCCTACCTGGGCAAGGCGCTCGTGCACACGATGCTGGAGGGCTTCGCGGCCGACGAGTTCCTGCTGCTGCGCGAGGTGTTCGCGGACGACCCGCTCGGCACGCTGTACCACCACATCCGGCACGACGAGGTCCGGCACATCGCGATCGGCATGAACTACCTCGCCCGCGAGTCCAGGACGCCCGCGGGGCGGGAGGCGTGGCGCGAGCACGGCGAGGGGTGGATCCGGACCGGGCTCGGGCTGACCGGGCTCGACGGCGTGGCGAAGTGGCTCGGCGCGCTCACCGGACGCGACCCCGTCGCGGTGCACGACTGGTTCCTGCACCGGCATCGGATCCGGCTGCGGGCGGTTGGGATCGAGACGGCGGGAGGAGGTGACGTGCATGAAGATCAAGAAGGTGGAGATCAAGACGACCGTGACAGGGGTGTGCAAGTACCTGCAGGGCGGTGACCTCGCGGCCAAGCGGAACACCGCGAAGTAGCAGTTCGGAGCCGGGGGGGGCCGGGCCCGGCCGGGCCACCCCCGCCGCTGCACCCCCCCCCCACCCCCGGCGCGCCGCGCCCACGGCGACCAAGAGGAAGAACGGCGGGTGGGGGAAGATAGGGGACCACCCCGAGG
>NZ_JBFAAX010001362.1:0-1250 GCF_040639995.1 Actinosynnema sp. NPDC023658
GGGCCGGTGTCGCGCCCGAGCAGGTGCAGTACGTGATCATGGGTCAGGTGCTCACCGCGGGCGCGGGTCACCCCCGCCGCCGCCCGGGTGCTGATCGCGGTCCTGCGCTGGCCGGTGCGCGCGGTGTCCGGCCTGGCCGGGTACCTCGCGGTGCTCAACGCCGGCGCGCGGCGGGTGCGCGTGGCGAGCGCCATCACGCCGGTCATGCTCGCCACCGGCCTGGCCACCGCGCTGATCTACCTCCAGACCACGCAGGCGGGCGCGGAGTCCGGCGCGTTCGCGGAGAGCCTGCGGGCCGACGCCGTGGTCACCAGCTCGACCGGCGGCGTGCCGCTGGAGCTGGTGGACGAGGTGCGCGCGCTGCCCGGCGTGGAAGCGGCGTCGGCCGTGGTCGACACCGAGGCCTACTTCCCCGACCACGAGGACGGCGACGACGAGATCACCGTGCTCGGCGTGACGCCCGACGGCGTCACCGGGACCATGGGCGTGGACGTCACCGCCGGGTCGCTGGGCGACCTGCGCGGTGACGCGGTCGCGTTGCCGACCGGGTGGGCGGAGTCGTTGCACGCCGCCGTCGGTGACTCGGTGACGATGAAGCTCGGTGACGGCGTGCGGGTGGACCTGCGGGTCGCCGCCGTGCACACCGGCGCGTTCGACGCGGCGTTGATGCCCGCGGAACTCGTCGTCGCGCACACCTCCGGCGGTCAGGCCTCGCAGATCCTGGTCAAGGGCCCGGAGTCGGCGCTGACACCGCTGACCGAGCGGAACCCGGACCTGAGGGTCACCGGCCGCGAGCAGGCCCTGGAGGCCGGCGGCGGCGGTGAGCAGACCGGCGCGTGGGTGAACTACCTGCTGGTCGGCATGATCCTGGCGTACACGGTCATCTCGCTGGTGAACACGCTGGTGATCGCGACCGGTGAGCGGCGGCGCGAGTTCGCGCTGCAACGCCTGATCGGCGCCACGCGGGGGCAGATCCTGCGCATGGTCGGCGTCGAGTCGGTGGTGATCTCGCTGGGCGGGGTCATACCCGGCGCGATCGTGTCCCTGGTGACGCTCGTGCCGTTCGCCATCGCGTTGGACTGGACGTTCTGGCCGCGCGGTCCGGTCGGGATCTACCTCGTGGTGGTGGGGTCGGCTACGGGCCTGACCCTGCTGTCGACCCTGCTGTCCACGGCGTACGTGCTGCGCACCGCCCCGGTGGAGGCTGCGGCGGCGCTGGACTGAGCGGTCACGGCCGGCGCCGGAGTCGG
>NZ_JBFAAX010001363.1:0-1249 GCF_040639995.1 Actinosynnema sp. NPDC023658
ACGGGGCCGGGCTTTGTGCGACTGCCGCCGGATTCCTACTTCATGCTCGCGACGACGAACGGCGCGTGGCCGTGCAGGTAGTTGTTCCACCCGCCGGTCACGGGAGCGCCCTGGGAGAGCAGGTTGGTCGAGTCGTTGCCCACGTCGAGCTTCCAGGCGGTCCACGAGATGCCGTTGTTGCGCATCCAGTCGATCCACGCCTGGGCCTCGGGTTGGCAGACCCGGCCGTCGGTGCCGCCGTCGGCGTGGCTGGCGCCCCACACGGTGACGAACAGCGCCCGCCCGGCCCGCAGCGCGGTGTCGCCCTTCGCGCGCAGTCCCGCGCCGTGGCTGCACGAGTAGAAGTGCAGCGTGTACATGAGGTTCGTGCCGGACACCGGGCTGGACGCGGCCACGTCCACGTCCTGCGACCAGGTCGGGGTGCCGAGCACGATGATGTTGTCCGGGTCGGCGGCGCGGATCGCGGACACGACCGCCTGGTGGTACGGCTTGAGCACGCTCGTCCAGCTCACCTGGAGGGGCTCGTTGAAGTCCTCCCAGATGACGTTGGGCAGGTTGCCGTAGCGCCTGGCCAGGTCCGCGAAGAACGACACCGCCTGGGACTGCGCCTTCTGCGCCTCGTGCGCGTGGAAGTCCACGATCACGTACACGCCGGCCGCGACCGCGTTGTTGATGATGGTCTCGACCTGGCCGCGGGCCTTGTTCGGGTCGCTGAGGTAGGCCCCGGAGGGCTCGACGCCCATCGCGGCGCGGATGACCTGGAGGTTCCAGTTGTCGCGCATCCAGCGCAGCGCGGACAGGTTCTCCGCGTACGGCTGGGTCTCCCAGTTGAGCCACATGCTGCTCACGCCGCGCAGCTGCACCCGCGTGCCGTTCCTGTCGCACATCGCGGAGCCGCAGACGCGCAGCTGGCCGTAGCGGGCGACCGGGGTGGTGCCGCCCGGTGCGGTGGTGGTCGTGGTCGTCGTCGTGGGGCCGGTGGTGGTGGTCCACCTCTGGTTCGTCCCGCCGGTGCAGCTCCACAGGACGATCAGGGTGCCGTTCGCGGTGCCCGCGCCGGTCGCGTCGAGGCACAGCCCGGACTGCCCGTTGGTGATGGTGCCGGTGCCGGTGACGTTCCACTGCTGGGTCGCGCTGCCGGTGCAGTCACCGATGACGACCTTGGTGCCCGCCGTCGTGCCACCGCCGGAGGCGTCGAGGCACTTGCTGCCGTAGACCCTCAGCTGCCTGGACGAGGTGAGGTCGAACG
>NZ_JBFAAX010001364.1:0-1248 GCF_040639995.1 Actinosynnema sp. NPDC023658
CCGGAAGTGCCGGTTGAGCTGGCTCTGGTCGCAGTAGCCCAGCGTGGCGGCCACCTCGGCCACCGAACGGCCCGTCACCAGCATCGCCATGGCCCGGTCCAGCCGCAGCAGGGTGCGGTAGCGGTGCGGGGGGACGCCGTAGGTCCGGCGGAAGCTCCTGAGCAGGTGGTGCTTGCCGCACCCGGCCACCGCCGCGAGCTCGTCGAGGCTGACGTTGGCGTCCAGCCGGTCGTGCAGGACCTCCCGGACGCGTCGCAGCGCCGGGGGACCGAGCGCGGGGTCGGGCGGGCCGGGAGCGGACGCGTGCCTTGTGACGAGGTCGTCGAGCAAGCAGGTCAGGGCCGACTGGAGGGCCAGCCGGTCCTCACCGCGGGTGAGGCCGCGGTGCAGTGCGGCGATGCCGTCGAACAATCCGCGGTCGGGGTAGGCGAGTCGGCGGAACCGCGGCAGGCCGGAGGCGCCGCGCGGCATCACTTCGGCGTCCACCAGCAGCAGGTCGAACTCCGCCCTGGCCTCGTTCCCGCCGAGCGCCTGCACGACCTCGTCCGGCTCGACCACCGTCACCGCGCCCGCGGCGCCCGCCTCCTGCTCCCGACCGCGGTGCCGCACCAGCGGAGGGGTGCCGCTGTGCCTGATCTTGATGGTGTAGCTGCTGCTCAGGGTGAACTCCGGGCGGGTGTAGTTCGGGATGCGCCCGGACAGCACTTCGACCCCCGGCAGGTGCGGAGGACGCCACCTGCGCAGGTACGGCTCGTCCATGTCAATTCCGCCCTAGTTGGTGTTCCGGCCTGGTCATACGGTGGACTCGAAGTCGTCGAAAGGCCCGGACCCCGACGGAGAAGGTAGAGCGCCGATGGTCGAGCCAGTCGAATCCCAGTGCAGCAGACCTGCCCCGGTCGTGGCGCCTTCCCGGGCGACCTTGGCACTTTCGGGCCGAATTCGGGCGCTTTGTTACTGATCGAGCCATCGGGTCGGTTCGCGCAATCGCTCCCGTTGGCCTGCGGCGATGGTCTAAGACTCGCCGAATCACGGTGTTCGAGCGTCTCGGATGGTGAACTCATCGCAGAGGTTGCCCATGCGGCTGTCGAAGCAGTCCAGACCCGTCGTATTGTCCGTCCACAGCGGTTCGAGGATTACTCGCATTCGTCGCGGGTGTACCGGATGACGCCATTGAGGGTCATATCGTCGTGGGATTCGCTGACCGTCGAACGCCGGACAGCTCCGACCGGTGGTGGGAGCCTGCTGTGC
>NZ_JBFAAX010001365.1:0-1248 GCF_040639995.1 Actinosynnema sp. NPDC023658
CCAGCGGCCCGTGTCGGCCAGCGGCTCGGCCATGTCCAGTTCCAGCAGTTGGGCGGTGCTCGCGGTGTCCTGCGCCGCCGCCGCGGCGGGGTCCGCCGGGTAGCACTGGTCCCCGACCAACGCGGTGTAGTCGGTGCTCTGCTCGTGCGCCCCACCGACGGCGAGGATGCTCCTGGTCGTCTGACCGGGCTCCAACGGCAACAACACCATGGCGCCGTACCAGGGGTAGCTGCGCGAGCCGGGTGAGGTCATGCAGCGGGGTCCACCGGCTTGTCGGAGCGCCTTGCCGGTGGAGTGGTAGCGGTACAGCCAGGCCCGGTTGGTCTCCACGACGACCACCACCGGGTCGCCCTCGTCGTCGGGCAGGAGGAACACGCCGGGGTAGGTCGCCAGTGGCGGGTCCAGGGCCTCCGGCGACTCGACCAGGGTCTGCGTCGTGCTCAGCTGCTCGCCGTCCCAGACGACGTAGTTGTTGCGGATGGACTCGAAGTACTGCGCGTCGCTGAACCACAGCCCTTCACCGCTGCCGCCCGTGATGAGCAGGCGGCCGTCCGGCAATGGGGTGACCGTCGGGTACCACCGGGCTTCCCGCATCTCCAGGGGCAGGGTGGTCCACGGGGTCTCCGCGTTCCCGGGGTCGTAGCAGTGCAGACGGCCACCGTTGTCGGTGTGCTCCTCGCCGGGGTCGTCGCAGGTGCTCTGGTAGTGCTTGTGGATGTGCCCTCCCGCGACCAGCAGTCGCCCGTCGGGGAGGTGGGCGGCCCCGCTGCAGAAGATGTTGCTGTGCACGTGCGGGGCGTACCAGGGGTTGACGTCGCGGGTGCACCACGTCGTCAGGTCCAGCGCCCGGGACTCCGGGCCGTGCATCTCCTCGGCGTCCCAGACCCAGTCGCGATCACCGGCGTCCTCGTCGTTGGGGACGAAGTTCCCGTCCTCGTCGCGTTTCCGGGGAGGGGAGTACATCACCACCTCGGCACCGTTCCGGCCGCGCATCAGGGCCGCGTGGACGGCGACGATCTCCAGGTCCAGCGGTGTTCCGTCCGGTCGTTCACCGGTCCACCGCCCGCCGGAGGGTTCGATCCACACCTCGACCTGCGTGCTGTGGTGGCCGTCGCTGATGGTGATCCGGTCGCCCGGCCGGGAGGGCGGCCCGACCCGGTGCGGCACCACCCAGACGGTCACCGGCGCGTCCGCCGCGACCTCCACGTCGATGCCGCGGTCGTGCCCGGCGGCCTGCCGGGTCGGGCC
>NZ_JBFAAX010001366.1:0-1246 GCF_040639995.1 Actinosynnema sp. NPDC023658
CCCGGCCGCGCCGCTGTCGTGGCGGCTGGACAAGGAGAAGGCGGGTTCGGGCGCGCTGGGTGACATCGGCGCGCACATCGTCGACGCCACCCAGTTCATCCTGGGCGACACGATCCGCGAGGTGTCCGGGATGCTGGAGACGTTCGTGACCGAACGCCCTCTGGCGGCCGAGCACGCGGGTCTGTCCGGCACCGCCGCCGGTGACGCCACCGGCCCGGTCACCGTGGACGACGCGGCCCTGTTCCTGGCGCGGTTCACCGGTGGGGCGCTGGGCTCGTTCGAGGCGACCCGGTTCGCCAACGGCCGCAAGAACGCCATCCGCATCGAGATCAACGGCTCCGCGGGCAGCCTGGCGTTCGACTTCGAGGACATGAACGTCCTGCACTTCTTCGACGGCACCGAGGACGTCGCCACCGCCGGGTTCCGGCGCATCGTCGTCACCGAGCCGCAGCACCCCTACGTGGACGCGTGGTGGCCCGCCGGACACGGCCTGGGCTACGAGCACGCGTTCACCCACCAGGCCGTCGACTTCATCCGGGCCGTGGCCGCCGGAACCGATCCCGCCCCGTCCTTCGCAGACGGGCTGCGGGTGCAACGCGCCCTGGCCGCCGTCGAGGCCAGCGCGGCGTCCCGCACCTGGCGAGAAGTCTGAGAGGAGAACGAGATGGCGCGTCCGATCACGTTGTTCACCGGTCAGTGGGCCGACCTCCCGTTCGAGGAGGTCGCCCGGCTGGCCGCCGAGTGGGGCTACGACGGCCTGGAGATCGCCTGCTGGGGCGACCACCTCGACCCCTGGCGCGCGGCCGAGGACGACGACTACGTCTCCGACCGGCTGGCGATCCTGGCCAAGCACGACCTCAAGGTCTGGACGATCTCCAACCACCTCACCGGCCAGGCCGTCTGCGACGACCCGATCGATGAGCGGCACAAGGGCATCCTGTCCTCCCGCATCTGGGGCGACGGCGACCCCGAGGGCGTCCGGCAGCGCGCGGCCGAGGAGATGAAGATGACCGCGCGGGCCGCCGCGAAGCTCGGCGCCGGCACCGTGGTCGGCTTCACCGGCTCCTCGATCTGGAAGACCGTGGCGATGTTCCCGCCCGTGCCGCCGTCGATGATCGACGCCGGCTACGCCGACTTCGCGGACCGCTGGAACCCGATCCTCGACGTGTTCGACGAGGTCGGCGTCCGGTTCGCGCACGAGGTCCACCCCTCCGAGATCGCCTACGACTACTGGACCACCGTCCGC
>NZ_JBFAAX010001367.1:0-1244 GCF_040639995.1 Actinosynnema sp. NPDC023658
CCCCGGACGACCGGATCAGCCCCACCATCCCCGCCATCCCCCGGTGCAGGAACGACTCCGGCCGCTCCGCGAGCCTGCGCACCATGAGGGCAGGGCGGGCTTCGTCCACGGGGACGGTGATCAGTCGTCGTCGGGTTCGGGTGGCTGCCGGCGGTCGTCGGAGGTGAGCGCCAGGACGGCCGCCGAGCGGTCCTGGTCCAGGAACCGCAGGCCCATGAAGTTGTCGCCGGTGGTGAACCCCGGCAGCGCCCAGACCGCCTCGTAGGGCACCTCGACGCGCCAGTACCGGCGCAGGCTGTAGACGTTCGGCCACAGGCACTTGCCCGGATCGGGGCTCCACAGTCGACGGGCGAACCCGGGGTCGCGGAACGGGAGACCCACCTCCCCGATCGCCCGCACGTGCTTCCGCCCGGTGAGCAGCACGACGTCGCCGGTGCGCACGGTGGCCATGCGCCGGTCGTGCTTGGCGGTGGCGCCCCAGAACCGCGCGCGACCGGTGGGGTGCAGGTCTTCCAACCGCGCCAGGACCGACGGGTCCAGGCCCGCGTCCCGGAACGGCACGGCCCGGTCCAGCGTGGTCGTCCCGTACCGGCGGGCTTCGGGCGTGCCGTACGACGGCTGGATGAACACCTGCACCACGGCGGTACCGTACCCGCGCACGACCACCGACCAAACCGCCTCGTTCACCTCAAAGGGTTCGGGCCACCCGCGGGGCCCGTAGCGGGAGGTCACCTCCCGGCTGTCGCCACTACCGCGAAGAGTGCGGGACTGCGCTCATCGGGTGGAAAGCGGCGACGACGTGCGGCGGACCCGGCCGGGATGTCCGGGTCACTCTTGTGGGCGTACTTCAACCCCGTTCCTGTGTGGCACCGGGATTTCGCGCTGTCATATCCCTGCCAGACCACCCGGCACCGATCGCACGGGAAGGCAGGAAAATGGGCAGACTCACGTTCGCGACCGCCGTGTCGGCCGTCGCCCTGGCCGCTTCGGGGTTGCTCGTGGCCGCCGCGGGCACGGCCCAGGCGGAAGCGGCGTACGACGGCATCACCATGGCGAAGCAGGAGAAGACCCAGTGGTGCTGGGCCGCCTCCGGCCTGACGATCGCCAAGTACCAGGGCTACGGCAGCACCCAGTCGGACTTCTGCACCAGGGCCCAGCCCTACTACGGCTGCAACAACCAGCCCGCCACGCTCGACGACATGGCGAGGGCGTGGAGCAGCCTCGGCATGGCGCACCCGGGCACC
>NZ_JBFAAX010001368.1:0-1243 GCF_040639995.1 Actinosynnema sp. NPDC023658
ACCACGGCGCGCAGGCCGCCGTTGCGCTCGGCGATGGCCTTCACCGCCCGCTCCGCCGCCCTGGTGTCGGACAGGTCCACCGACTCGAAGTCGGCCACCTCGGCCGACGACGGGGCGGCCTTGTCCAGCACCAGCGGTTGCCCGCCCAACTCGTGCACCGCGTGCACCACGGCCGCGCCCAAGCCGGACGCGCCTCCGGTCACCAACACCTGGCCGAGCATCAGCCCCTCCTCGACAACATCTCGGTGGTCGAACGGCCCCGGTGGTAGGGCACGACGACGGTCCGACCGCCCCAGCCCTTCACCAGGTCCGCTTCCGGCAGAGAATCCACGGTGTAGTCGCCGCCCTTCACCCACACGTCGGGGCGCAGGGTGGACAGCACGCGCTCCGGCGTGTCGTCCTCGAACACGACCACATCGTCCACACATCCCAGCGCGCGCAGCACTTCCACGCGGTCCTGCTCCTTGGTGACCGGTCGTTCCGGCCCCTTCAGGCGGCGCACCGACGCGTCGGAGTTCAGGCACACCACCAGGCAGTCGCCCAGCGACCGGGCGGCGCGCAGCGTGCGGACGTGACCGGCGTGCAGCAGGTCGAAGCACCCGCCGGTGGCCACGACCACGCCACCGCGGGCGCGTACCGCGTCCACAGTGGACAGTTCGTCGACCGGGCGGAACCTGGACGCGCCACCGTGCCGCAGGAAGTCGGCGGCCGACGTGACGCCGGCCGCGACCGCGTCGTCCATCGCCGCGCCGTTCATCAGCCGGATCGCGACGGTGGAGGCGAACCGGTCCCCCGCGCCGCACGGGTCGAGCACCGGGACGCGGGGCGCGGGCACGGCGACCGGCGTGCCGCCGCCGTGCAGCAGCGCGCCGTCCGCGCCGAGCGTCACCACGACGGCCCGCGCCTGCCACCGGTCGCGCAGCACCTCCAGCGCGTCCATCGGGTCGGTGCGCCCGCTGAAGGTCCTGGCCTCGGACGCGTTCGGCGTCACCAGGCGGGCGCCGGGCACCGGGTCGGGGCCGCGCGGGTGCGGGTCCCACACCACCGGGCGACGGGCGAGCACGCCGCGCAGCCGCTCGTCGCGCAGCAGCCCCCGCCCGTAGTCGGAGACCAGCACGTAGTCGGCCTGCAGCACGGCGTCGAGCATGTCGTCGGTGACCTGCGGCGTGCCCGCACCGCCGCCGCGGTCGAGCCGGGCGATCGAGTGCCCGCCCGAGCGCAGCCGCGTCTTGACCGGGGTGGG
>NZ_JBFAAX010001369.1:0-1241 GCF_040639995.1 Actinosynnema sp. NPDC023658
GTGCTGAGCGGCGCGACACCCCTCCGCCGGCGCAGCTCGGCCAGCAGATCCTTGCGGCCGACGAACGAACTCAGCGCCCGCGGCACCACACCGCCTCCCGCTGCCCGCTCGGTCATCCGGACACCGTACGACATCCGGCTGTGCGCGAACCGTGAGATGGGCGAAGCGGCGTGTGGTCGAGGCGTTTTGCGACGACTTGCAGCGACCCCGGCGCATCGGCCCACGTCACACCGCCCTGCCCGACTCGTGCCCGCCTTGCGCCGCAAAGCGTTTCTCCGCTTTGCGCAACGAAGCACGAGGGCGACCGCGGTGGGAACAAGATCCCGACGGCCGACCGCCGCACCGGTGGCCTGCGGCTCGCCACTCCACGCCGACCACCGTGCGACGCCACCGACGCCGGAGCACCGACCGCCTCCGGTCCCGAGACCACTTCGGTCTTCCCCCGCCTGCCTTCGGGGGGGTCCGCACCGACGGCGACGGGAGTGGGCCTCTACCGCCTCGGGACCGACGCCTCAGGCCCAGGCGAGCACGGACTCCACCTCGGCGTCGAGCTCGGACACCGGGATGTGGCCGAACTGCTCCACCACGACCCGCCCGTCCCGGCGTCGCCACGAGCCGCGCACCTGGCCGTCCACCACGACGTGCGGGATCGGCGCCCCGCCCGCGGTCTGCACCAGCGGCGCGTGCCGGGGGTCCAGCAGCAGGTCTCGGTCGGAGTAGCCGAGCAGGAACGTGTCGAACGGGCCGAGCAGGCGGACCGTGCCGTCCAGGTCCGCGGCGTCGGTGAGGGGCAGCTGCCAGCCGTGCTCGCCCTCGACCAGTTCGTCGAACGGGAACGCCGCGCGCACCCCGGCCTCCTGCAGGCCGCTCCACGCGGTGAAGTCCTCGACCGTCGCGGGGCCGTAGGCGCGCAGGTAGCGGCGGGCCAGCTCCGCGACGCCACGCGGTTCGCCGTGGTCGGCGCGGGGGAGCAGCCGGTAGGTCGACTCGCCCGCGCAGACCACGCCCAGGTTGGCGGCGTGGGCCAGCAGGTAGGCCGCCGCGGGCGTGCCCGGGTCCAGCTCCACGCCCACGTCGGTGAGCCGGGCGACGACCTGAGGCCTGGTCAGCGGCTCGGTCAGCACCTCGCGCAGGGCGTCCAACGCCCGCGCGCACACCTCGTCGGTCAGGCCCAGTTCGAGCCGTCGTCGCCGGGATCGGGCCACGTTCACCGGACCGAGCAGCGCCACCAACCAGCCGAC
>NZ_JBFAAX010001370.1:0-1234 GCF_040639995.1 Actinosynnema sp. NPDC023658
CCCACACCCACGAGGAGATGGTCGCGATCATCGGTGGGGTCCTCGGCCGACCCCTGCGCCACGAGGAGATCCCACCCGACCAGGCCACCGGGCACCTGGTCCGCGCCGGACTGCCACCGGCGTTCGTGCACGCCCTCATGGCCCGCTACGCCCGCGGCGCGGGCCGACCCGCCACCGTCACCGGCGAGGTCGACCGCATCCTGCACCGCCCCGCCCGCACCTTCCCCCAGTGGGCCGCGGACCACACCCACCTGTTCACCGGAGCACACTCGTGACCATCCTCGTCACCGGCGCGACCGGCACCGTCGGCCGCCACCTCGTCACCGCGCTGCTCGCCGCCGGCCACCGCGTCCGCGCCCTCACCCGCCACCCCGCGACCGCCGACCTGCCCGACGACGTCGAGGTCGTGCGGGGCGACACCACCGACGTCGACAGCCTCGCCGCCGCGTTCACCGGCGCCACCGCCGCCCACCTGATCAACTTCGGGCACGGCTACCGGCCGCTCGACAACGGCGACCAGGTCGCCGCGGCCGCCGTCCGCGCCGGCGTCCGCCGCGTCACCCTGCTCGGCGGCTGGGCCGAGGGCACCCTCGAACCCGCCGTGCGCTCCTCCGACCTGGAGTGGACGCACCTGCGCCCGCTGGAGTTCATGGCCAACACCCTGGCCGACTGGGGACCGCCGCTGCGCGCCGACGGCGTCATCCGCGAACCGCACGGCGACCGGCGCAGCGCCTGCGTCCACGAAGCCGACATCGCCGCCGTCGCCGCCACCGCCCTCACCACCGACGGCCACGCCGGGCAGACCTACACCCTCACCGGACCCGAAGCGGTCACCCCGCGCGACAAGGTGCGCCACCTCGCCCACGCCACCGGCCGCGACCTGCGGTTCGAGGAACTCACCCCGCAGCAGGCCCGCGAGCTGTGGACCGCCGACCCGCCGTCACTGCAGATCTACCGCGTCGCACCCGGGGGCCCGGCGGAGAAGGCCGACTTCGTCCTGCGGCTCTACGCCGACACCCCCGAGGCCGGCCGCACCGTCACCGACGCCGTCCAGCGCGTCACCGGCCGCCCCGCCCGCACCTTCGCCACCTGGGCCGCCGAACACGCCGACGCGTTCCGGCCGTGACGACCCCGCCGACCGCGACGACGGCGGCACGCCCCCGCCCACCGTGACGAGCGCGCCCGACGACCCCGACCGAAACCACCCCTGACCGGGGCAGGCCCCGACCGCGCC
>NZ_JBFAAX010001371.1:0-1233 GCF_040639995.1 Actinosynnema sp. NPDC023658
GGGGGTTGTTTTGCGCGAGCTGCCGGTGGCGCTGCTGCCGCCCAACCACCCGCACCGGTCCGCCGGCCTGGGGGTCGCCGGCGGGTTTCGCCCGCCGCGCCGAGGGGTTGTACGAGCTGGTGCCCGCCGACGGCAACCGGCCCTACGACATGCGGGCGGTCGTCGAGGAGGTCGTCGACGACGGGTTCCTCCTGGAGGTGCAGGAGGGTTGGGCGACCAACGTGATCTGCGCGTTCGCCCGGTTGGGCGGCCACGTCGTCGGCGTGGTCGCCAACCAGCCGTCCGTGCTGGCCGGCGCCCTGGACATCGCGGCGTCGGAGAAGGCGGCGAGGTTCGTGCAGACGTGCGACTGCTTCAACATCCCCCTCGTCACGTTCGTGGACGTGCCCGGCTTCCTGCCGGGTGTCGCCCAGGAGCACGACGGCATCATCCGCCACGGCGCGAAGCTGCTGGCCGCCTACTGCAACGCCACCGTGCCGCGCCTGTCGGTGATCGTCCGCAAGGCCTACGGCGGCGCGTACATCGTCATGGACTCCCGCTCGATCGGCGCGGACCTCGTGCTGGCGTGGCCGGCCAACGAGATTGCCGTCATGGGACCGGAAGCGGCCGTGGACATCATCTTCCGGCGCGACCTCGCGGCCGCGAACGGCGACCGGGAGGCGGTGCGCGAGCAGAAGGTCGACCTGTACCGCGCCGAGCTCATGCACTTCACCCACGCCGCCGAGCGCGGCCTCGTCGACGACGTGATCGACCCGGCCGACACCCGGCCGGTGCTCATCCGCGGCCTGGAGATGCTGCACTCCAAGCACGCCGACCTGCCGCTGCGCAAGCACGGCAACACACCCCTGTAGGGAAGGAGCGGTCATGGTCGACGAGTCCGTGCTGCGGATCGAGTCCGGGACGCTCGACGAGGTCGAGCTGGGCGCCCTGGTGGCGGTGCTGTGCCTCGTCACCCGGCGACCACCGGAGGACGCGCGGCCCCCGGCCGCAACCCGGTGGCTGCACCCGGAGCGGGCCGCGGTGTTCGTCCCGCCGCACAGCTGGCGCAGCGCCGGGTGACGAGCGGGCCGATCGAGGACGAGAGGGGGGAGTTCCAGGTGCACAAGGTGCTCATCGCCAACCGGGGCGAGATCGCGGTCCGGGTGATCAGGGCGGCGCGGGACGCGGGGATCGCGAGCGTCGCGGTGTACGCCGAGCCGGACGTCGACGCGCCGTTCGTGGCGCTCGCGGACG
>NZ_JBFAAX010001372.1:0-749 GCF_040639995.1 Actinosynnema sp. NPDC023658
GTGAACACCTCCGGCAGCAGCGGGGGTGGTGTGTGGATGACCGAGTAGGACGCGAGGATGCCGCCGAGGACACCGTCGGCGAGGTCCAGGTCGGTCATCGACCCCTCGTCGAACCGCAGGTCCGGGTGCGCCCGCCGGGCCAGGGCGATCATCTCCGGGGACACGTCGACGCCGAAGGCACTCAGCCCGAGCGCGTCCAGGTGCGCCGTCAGGTGGCCGGGGCCGCAGCCGACGTCGGCCACGGGCCCGTCGGCGTGCGCCCGCACGAGTTCGGCGAACGCGGCCAGCAGCGCGCGTTCCAGCGGCAGGGCGTCCAGCACGTTGCTGAAGAGCTCGGCGTAAAGAGGGGCAACGGCGTCGTAGGCGGCCCTGGTGTTCTCCAGAGCGGACGGTTCGATCACGGCGGGGAACCCTAGTCGGCCACGACCCGGCGTCGGAGCGCCCGTGTCGGGCTCACCCGCTCACAGCGGCGCGTTGCCGTGCTTGCGACGGGGTGGGGCGGTGTGCTTGTCCTCCAGCATGGCGAGGCCCCGGGCGATGGCCGCCCTGGTCTCGGCCGGGTCGATCACGTCGTCCACCAGCCCGTGCTCGGCCGCGTGGTACGGGTGCATCAGCTCCGCCCGGTAGTCCGCGACCAGTGCCTCGCGCAGCCGCGCCGGGTCCTCGGCGGCGGCCAGCTCACGCCGGTGCAGCAGGTTCACCGCACCCTCGGCGCCCATCACCGCGATCTCGTTCGTCGGCCACGCCAG
>NZ_JBFAAX010001372.1:759-1226 GCF_040639995.1 Actinosynnema sp. NPDC023658
AGGGACAGGTCGGTGCCCACCGAGCGCGAGTCCATCACGATGTACGCCCCGCCGTAGGCCTTGCGCAGGATCACCTGCACCCGCGGCACGGTCGCCTCGCAGTACGCGTACAGCAGCTTCGCCCCGTGCCGGATCGCGCCGCCCAGCTCCTGCTCGGTGCCCGGCAGGAATCCCGGCACGTCGACCAAGGACACCAGCGGGATGCCGAACGCGTCGCAGAACCTCACGAACCGCGCCGCCTTCTGCGACGCGGCGATGTCGAGCACGCCCGCCAGCACGATCGGCTGGTTGCCGACCACGCCGACGACCCGACCGTCGATCCGCGCCAACGCGCACACCACGTTCGGCGCCCAGTGCTCGTGGACCTCCAGGAGGTCGCCGTCGTCCACGACCTCCGCCAGCACGGCCCGGATGTCCTAGGGCCTGTACGTCTCCACGGCCACGACCTCCTCCAGCCGGGGCCTGCG
>NZ_JBFAAX010001373.1:0-1226 GCF_040639995.1 Actinosynnema sp. NPDC023658
CGCGGTCTGGCTGTGCGCGCTGGCGTTCGCGATCGGCATCACGGTCCTCGGCCGCTTCCGGCAGGGACGGGCGCTCTACGCGATCGGCGGCAACGTGGAGGCGGCCAAGGCCGCGGGCATCCGCGCCGACCGGGTGCTGTGGATCGTCCTGGTGATCGGCGGCGGGCTGGCGGCGTTCGCGGGCGTGCTGATGACCGGACGCCTCGGGTCGGTCGCGGTCGCGCAGGGCGACGGCATGATCTTCACCGTCTTCGCGGCCACCGTGATCGGCGGCGTCAGCCTCGACGGCGGTCGTGGGACGCTGTTCGGCGCGCTGTCCGGCGTCCTGATGCTGGGGCTGATCGAGAACATCCTGCGGCTGCTGAGCGTGAACAGCTTCTGGATCAAGGCGATCTACGGCGCGGTCATCATCGTCGCCCTCGTGGTCACCCGGATCACCACCGGGCGCAGGCAGGACTAGCGCCGTGACCACCGCGTCGAGCCCGTCGGCGGTGCCCCTGATCCTCGGGGGCTCCACCCTGGGCAACCTGTACCGACCCATGACGGACGAGCAGGCGCACGAGCTGGTGGACGCCGCGTGGGCCGCCGGCGTCCGCCACTTCGACACCGCGCCCCACTACGGGCTCGGCCTGTCCGAGCGCAGGCTCGGCGCTGCGCTGGCCGGCCGTCCGCGCGAGGAGTTCACCGTGTCCACCAAGGTGGGCAGGCTGCTCGTGCCCGACCCCGACGGGGGTGGCCGGCCGGACCCGGACGGGTTCGCCGTGCCGGCCACCCACCGGCGGGTCTGGGACTTCAGCGCGGACGGCGTGCGACGCAGCCTGGAGGAGTCCCTCGGGCGGCTCGGGCTCGACCGGGTCGACGTGGTCTACCTGCACGACCCCGACGACCACTGGGACCAGGCGGCCACCGAAGGGCTGCCCGCCCTGCTGCGGCTGCGCGACACCGGCGTGGTGCGCTCGGTCGGGGTCGGCATGAACCAGTGGCGGATGCCCGCCCGCTTCGTCCGGGAGACCGACGTCGACGTGGTCATGCTCGCCGGGCGGTACACGCTGCTGGAGCAGCCGGCCGCGGCCGAGTTCCTGCCGCTGTGCGTCGAGCGGGGCGTGGACGTGGCGGTCGCGGGCGTGTTCAACTCCGGCCTGCTGGCCCGCCACGACGTGCCCGACAGCGCCACCTACGACTACGGCCCGGCACCCGCCGAGCTGCTCGCCCGCGCCCGTCGGATC
>NZ_JBFAAX010001374.1:0-1226 GCF_040639995.1 Actinosynnema sp. NPDC023658
CGTCCCGGCGCAGACCGAGGTCGCCCACGTCACGCGTGACGGCGTCCGCGACGGCGCACACCGGCTTGACGTCCTCGCTGTACTTCACCCCGCCGATGAACACCCGGTCGCGCCGCACCCGCGGGTAGGTCGCCAGCCAGTCCGCGGCGACGTCGCGCCACTCCTGGCCGCTGTAGCCGAACGGCTCGTTCATCGGCTCGAAGTACACCGAGCCCTGGCGCGCGTACCGGGCCGTGACGCGGCCCCACATCCGGTGGAACGCGTCGAGGTCGTCGATCCGGCCGTCCTTGGCGGGCACGGGGGACTCCCAGTAGGCCAGGATCACCTTGAAGCCCCTGGCCGTCGCCGCGTCGATCGCGCCCGTGTAGGAGTTCCAGAACGGGCCGTTCACCGTGACCGGGTTGATCGGCAGCCGCACCGTGTTCGCGCCCAGCTCGGTCGCGAACCCGCCGACGATCGCGCTCGCCTTGGCGCGGGTCGCGGCGTAGTCGTCCTGTGTGGACAGACCGGACGGCACGACCTCGTCGGCGGCGTAGTTGTCGCGCGGGTCGGCCCAGTTGACGCCCTTGAACTGCTTGGTGGTCGCACCCGCTGCGGGTGCGACGGCGGTGAGCAGGCCGGTCACGGCCACGGCGCAGGTGACGACGGCGGCCAGGCGGGAGGCCGCACGTCGGCGGCTGGGGGAGCGCATCGTTGATCTCCTCGTTGCGGGTGTCGGTCGACCAGGTCCCGGGCGGGCGTGGGGCAGCAGTCGGTGAAGCGGTCGGTCAGCGGTCGGTCGGCCCGAGGTCGGGTCGGTCGACCAGCGCCACCACCGGCCGTCGGGTGGCGTGCAGTTCGAGCACGGTGATCTCGTTCCCGCCCGCCCGCAGCACGGGCGCGGGCACGTACAGCGTCTGCTGGGGGCCGCGCGACCAGTAGCGGCCGAGGTGGAAGCCGTTGACCCAGGCGTTGCCCTTGGTCCAGCCCGCCAGCGACAGGAACGTGTCGGCCGGAGCGTCGACGTGCACCACACCCCGGTGGAACGCCGGGCCGACCAGCGGCGCGGTGGTCGGGGCGAAGTCCAGGCCGGAGAGGTCGTCCAGCGGCAGGGGCCGGCTGGTCCAGCCCTCGACCTCGACGCCGTCGAGCAGCACCGGGCCGGTGACGCCCTTGCGGTCGTGGATGGCCTGGCCGTAGTCGACGCGGCCCTGGTTCTCCACGAGCAGCGCGAGCACCGCCCCGGC
>NZ_JBFAAX010001375.1:0-1223 GCF_040639995.1 Actinosynnema sp. NPDC023658
GCCGTCGACCTGGCCGTGGCCGCGGAGGAGCTGGGCGCGGACGGCGCGTACTTCCGGGTGCACCACTTCGCCAGGCAGCTGACCGCGCCGTTCCCGCTGCTGGCCGCGATCGGCGCCCGGACCGAGCGCATCGAGATCGGCACCGGCGTGATCGACATGCGGTACGAGAACCCGATGTACATGGCCGAGGACGCCGGCGCGGCCGACCTCATCGCCGGCGGCAGGCTCCAGCTCGGCATCTCGCGGGGATCGCCGGAGCAGGTGGTCGACGGCTGGCGGTACTTCGGCTACCGGCCCGGCGAGGGCGACACGGACGCCGACATGGCCCGCAGGCACGCCGAGGTGCTGCTGAAGGTGCTGGAGGGCGAGGGCTTCGCCCAGCCCAACCCGTACCCGATGGTCCCGAACCCGCCGGGGCTTCTGCGCCTGGAACCGCACTCGGCGGGACTGCGCGACCGCATCTGGTGGGGCGCGGGCTCCAACGCCACCGCGGTCTGGGCGGCCGAGCAGGGCATGCACCTGATGAGCTCGACGCTGAAGAACGACGAGGGCGGGGCACCGTTCCACGTGCAGCAGGCCGAGCAGATCCGGGCGTTCCGCAAGGCCTGGTCGGACGCCGGGTGGACACGCGAGCCGCGCGTCTCGGTGTCGCGCAGCATCTTCGCCCTCACCTCGGACCTCGACCACGCCTACTTCGGCGACGACGACGAGAGCACCGACAAGGTCGGCTACCTCGACGCCGACACCAAGGCCATCTTCGGCCGCTCCTACGCCGCCGAACCGGACGTCCTGGTCGAGCAACTGGCCGAGGACGAGGCCATCGCGGAGGCCGACACGCTGCTGCTCACCGTGCCCAACCAACTCGGTGTCGAGTACAACACCCACGTCCTCGACAACATCCTCACCCACGTCGCCCCGGCGCTCGGCTGGCGCTGACGCGCGATGTCGCCCGGCGCCCGGACGGGTGGGCTAGCGCGGCGCCGGGTCGCGGGGTTCGAGGGGAGAGTTCCGGTACTTGAGCAGACCTTCGACGCCCAGGAGGAACGTCTCGCGGATGGGGGTCGGGTCGGAGAGGCAGCCCGCCGCCATCGCGCCGTCCCGGAGCATGACGAAGTGCCTGGCCGCGGGCTCGGGTGCCGTCTCCCCCGCCTGCGCCAGCAGCTCCGTGACGGTGCTCTGGAACCACTGCCGGTGCTCGACGACGGTCCGGTGCACGGGGTGCG
>NZ_JBFAAX010001376.1:0-1220 GCF_040639995.1 Actinosynnema sp. NPDC023658
AATCCCCGCCCGGCCTGGTCGCGGCCCCGCTGATCTCGCGGCGCTCGCACCGCCGCCTCAGCCGCTGCGCGTGACGACACCGCGGTGTCGGCGGCGATGCCCTCGCGTTCGACGCCCGACAGGACCGGTGCACGATTTCGGAAGATCGAGTTCAGGTAGTTCTTCAGCGGGGGTCGGTGACGTCGGCGCAACAGCCGCGCCCCCCGCCGGATGGGGTGCGTGCGGAATAAACCGGCTCATGCGCCGAGTACGCCCACCCCGGCCTGACTGATAGCGGGAAGTTCTCGTTCACCCACCTCCCGGGGAGAATTGATTCGCCGGCGATCTTGGAATTTCTTACCGCCATCCGCAGTAACACATGCAGGGCCAGGTGCGAAATAGGGGGTGAAGGCCCTGTTCGCCAGTCCTCCCGCTCGGTCGATAGCCGAGCGCCTGGCGGAAACATTGCGAGCCCACCGTGCCTCTCAGCGGATCCACGAAATTCCTCGGAAACCGAAACCTCGAGAACACCGGCCTGCGCCGAGTGGCGGCCACCGCCACGGTGGTCGTCGTCCACCTCGCAGCTGCGGGGCTTGCCATCGGCGTGGCGAACGCTGCCGGGTTCGGTCAGACCTCGGGGGTGTCGGTCGACGGCACGACCGGCTGGTGGACACCGGCCTCCACCTCTGCGGTGGCACCGGTGACGACCACCAGTCCGACGACGGCGTCACCCACGCCGGAGCCCGAGCCACCGGTCACCACCACCCCGGAGGCGGTCGAGACCAGCACGGCCGGTTCTCCGGTGGTCGAACCGTCCGCCCAGGAGCCGACGAGCACCGGCGAACCGGTGCCGACGACCACACCCTGACGACCGCGACCGCGTCACCGCGCCGCACGCTCGTCACCCCTCCACCCACCTCGCGGTGCCCTCACCGCGCGGTCCCGCTCGACTTCAGGAGCAACGCCATGCGAATCACCTCGAAGATCAAGCCCGTGGTCGTCCTCGCCGCCGTCGGCACGTTGATGGGCGTCACCGGGTTCGCGGTCGCCACGTTCGCCCAGAGCAGCACCGCCGGTCCGGTCGCGGGTTCGACCGAGTCCTTCACCTCCGTCACCGTCACCGGTGCGCAGACCGGCGTCCTGCTGCCCGGTGAGAAGGCGTACGTCACCCTCACGCTCACCAACCCCAACAGCAACGTGAAGGCCAGATTGGCGTCCGTCACCACGGGCGAGGTCGTCAT
>NZ_JBFAAX010001377.1:0-1219 GCF_040639995.1 Actinosynnema sp. NPDC023658
ACCTTGCCGTTGGCCAGGCGCGGCAGGGACTCGACCACCGTCAGGACGTCCAGGTCCGCGGTGGGCAGGTCCGCGACCGGCGGACCGGGTGCGGCGCCGGTGGTGGTGCGGACGAACCCGGCGAGCCGGGTCGGGGTGCCGTCGGCTCCGGGCACGCCCACCACCGCGCACTCCGCCACGTCCGGGTGGGCTTCGAGCGCCCGGCGGACCGACGACGGCGAGACGACCTCACCGCCCCTGCGGACCAGGTCACCGATGCGGTCGACCACGGTCAGCAGACCGTCGTCCGACACCGCGCCGTAGTCGCCGGTCGGGAACCAGCCGGGCGCCACCGGGGTCACGCCCGAACCGTCCAGGTAGCCCTGCATGACGTTCGGTCCCGCGACCCAGACCTGCCCGGCCACCCCGGTCGGCACCGGCGCCGCGGTCGGGTCGTCCAGTGCGGCGACCCGGACCTCGACGTCCCGGACCGGTGCGCCGACCGAGCCGACCCGCTCGTACCCGACGCGTTCCGTGCTGATCAGCGACGTCGTCTCGGACAGCCCGTAGCCCTGCCAGCAGGGCACGCCCAGGGTCGAGGCGATCCGGGTGGCCGCCCGCTCCGACAGCGCGGTGCTGCCGGAGCCGACCACGCGCAGGTGGCGGACCCGGAGCCCACCGAACGCCGGGTCGGCCGCGAGCTGCTCCAGCCGTACCGGCAGCGAGTACAGGTGGGTCGCCCGCGCCTCGTCGGCGGCCGACACCGAGTCGAGCACGCGCCGGTGGCCGACGAGCACCTGCCGGACCCCGGACAGCACCGACGCGTTCATGTGCATCGGGTAGAAGATCGGCCTGCTGTGCGCGAGCCCGCCCGCTCCGACGAGCCCGTGGGCCTCCGCGAGCTGCGCGGCGTTGGCCAGGACGTTGCGGTGGCTGTAGGCGACCGCCTTCGCCCGGCCGGTCGAGCCGCTGGTGAACATCAGGGCGGCGGTGTCGTCCGGCAGCGCGGGCCCCGGGCCGGTCCGCAGCCGGAGCAGCCGGCCGAAGTCGACCCGGACCTCCTCCCGGACCAGGTCGAGGAGTCCCTGCTCGGCCAGCTTGGCGCGCAGGCCGTCCAGCGCGCCCTCGGAGACCAGCACGGCCGAGGGCATCGCCAGGCGCAGCACGTGCGCCACGGCCGGTGCCGGCAGAAGCGGGTTGATCGGTGCGACGACGTTGCCGCTGCGGATCGTCCCGTAGT
>NZ_JBFAAX010001378.1:0-1219 GCF_040639995.1 Actinosynnema sp. NPDC023658
GACGTGCCGGGGCCGCCGGGCGGGGTTCGTCGAGACCGCCGCGCCCCCGTCGTCACCCCCGACGCTAGCCGGCCGTCGGCCCAGCCGGCAGCGGCCATTGGTCCCGGACGACAGGGCACAACGGCAGGTGCGGGGTCGGGGTGCGTGGTGCCGCGCCATCCGCCACTCAGGTCGTGACCGCTTCCGGGTCTGCGTCGCTGCGGGGTTCCGGAGTCGTCCCGGTCGATCACTGTCGTGCGATTGCGGTGATGCGGTCGCGCGGGCCACGGCCCCGGTCGACGGCGGCAGGCTGATCACGCCGGTCTCGTTCGACCACGGAAGGCAGTGCCCATGGCGGAGTCGACGCACGCGCTGGACCACGACGGCTACTGCGACCGGGTCGCGGAGGAGATCACCCGGTTCGCCGGGACGCTGGGGCGTCTCGACGCGGGCACACCCGTGCCGAGCTGTCCCGACTGGACGGCGAAGGACCTGGCCACCCACCTGGGGATGATCCACCGCTGGGTCGACCGGACCGTCGCGGACCAGTCGCCGGACCCGCTGGAGTTCACCCAGTTCGGCCGCGACCTTCCCGAGGACTGGTCGGACTACGGCGCGTGGGTGGCGGCCATGGCGGAGCCGTTGAGCCGGACCCTGCGCGAGGCCGACCTCGACGGGCCCGCGTGGTCGTTCACCGACGACCGGACGGCCGGGTTCTGGCCCCGGCGGATGGTGCACGAGACGACCGTCCACCGGGTGGACGCCGAACTGGCCGCGGGCGACCGGCCGCGCGTCGACCCGGAAGTCGCCGTGGACGGCATCGACGAGCTGCTGCACCTCCTGCACCACGGCCACCCGTTCCGCGACCAGCCCGCGGACCTGCGCGGCAACGGCGAGACGATCCACCTGCACGCCACGGACGTCGACGTGCACTGGCTCATCACCCTCGCCCCGACCGGGCACGGCTGGGAGCACCTGGGCGCGGACCCGGAGCGACCGGCCTCGGCCACCGTGCGGGGCCCGGCCGGGGACCTGCACCTGCTCCAGTACAACCGGCTCCTCGACCACGGCGACGCCCTCGACCGGACCGGGGACCGGGACGTGCTCGCGGACTGGCTGCGGCGCTCCGCCTTGTGACCTCGCGCCGCGACCGGATCCGGCAACGCCCCGGTGGTCAGCGGCGCGTGCCGGATCCATTGCCGCGGAAGTGCTCCGCGAGGTGCACGGGCGCCTCCGCGAG
>NZ_JBFAAX010001379.1:0-1219 GCF_040639995.1 Actinosynnema sp. NPDC023658
CTCGTCCACCCGGCGCCGGGGCAGTCCGTTGCCGACGGCGAGCGCCAGCAGGTGGTCGCGGGCCTTCCGGCCGCCGTGCACGGCGCCGGCGTCGAGCAGCGCGCCCACCTCGGTCAGCGGCACGGGCAGGTCCCGGTAGCGCCGTCCACCGACCGTCACCGACCCGCGGGTGGGCGAGGCGAGCCCGAGGATCACCCTCATGGTCGTGGACTTGCCCGCGCCGTTCGGCCCGAGGAACCCGGTCACCTGCCCGGCCTCGACGGTGAAGGACAGGTCGTCCACCACCGTGTCCGGTCCGTACCGCTTGGTCAGCCCGCGCACGTCGATCATCGTCATGGGGCCGAGCCTGGCGACCCGGTCCGACCGATCCCTGGGAACTCCTGTGAGAACCCCGGGAATCCCCCGCCCCGGACCGCGCTCACGGCGGCGCATTCACAGGGAACACCCGGATTCGGCGCTGCGTCGATCGGCCCGCGCCGATCGCAATGGGACACCGGAAGTCGTTGCAGACGCGCCCGATGGCTTGCGGCGTCGCATTCGGGAGAGGTGGCGTCACCAACCAGGGTGCGCAGGTCTCGTCGGGGATTGCCGGTTCTGCTCGGACGGACGGGTATGCGCGAAGCGCGGATCAGCGGCGGTTCAGGGCGCAGACGCCGAACGCTGCGTGTAACGGCCGCGTGAACGCTCTCGATGACGGACTGAACGCACGAGGTGGGCGATGGGATCGTGCCGGGGAGAGGTTTCCGATGACGGTTGGTAGCGGTCGAACGGTGTCCCACTTAGGTCGCGTTCTTCGGGCTGCGCTCGTGACAGCGCTGGTCACGGCGACCGCGGTGGCTGTGGTGCCGCCGTCGGCCCAGGCCGAGATCCGGGAAGGCGCGACCGACTGGATCTTCCCCTCCCGGTACGTCGACGGGTACACGTACACGGCTCCGGAGAACGTGCTGCGCCGCGACGGGGCCACGGCGTACTCCCAGTACGGCGGGTTGATCACACTGCGGGACTTCGCTCCGGTCGACCTCCCCGTCGGCACGTTCATCGACAAGGTGGAACTGCGCTTCGACATGGCGGGTGAGCACGCGTCGGCCCAGTTCACCCAGAGCTTCCCGAGCTACGTCCCCTGCCAGGACCACACCCACCCCGGCTACCTCAAGGACTTCGTCCCGCTGGCCAGCGGGGTGCCGTCGGCCGAGATGATCTGGCCGCGCTCGCGCGAGTA
>NZ_JBFAAX010001380.1:0-1212 GCF_040639995.1 Actinosynnema sp. NPDC023658
GCCGCCTCGCACCGCAGCAGCTCGACCAGCACCTCCTCGTCACGCGGTCGTTCGGCGGCCACCCCGGCGAGCAGGTCCACCGCCTCCGCCGGCCGGTCCAGGCGGGAGAGGGCGAGCGCGCGGGCCCGCACCAGCGCGCGGTGCGCGGCCCGCCGTTCCGCCCTCAGCGCGGTGACCGGGTCGGCGGCGTCGGCCGGGTCCGCACCGGTGCCGTCCCACAGGGCGAGGCCCTCGTCGGCGTGCGAGAGCGCGGCGGCGTGGTCGCCGGCACCCGCGCACCGGGCGGCCGCGGCGGCCCGGACCAGCACCGCCGAGCTGTCGACCTGGTCCTCGCCCAACGCCAGCCGGTAGCCGGTCGGCGTCCGCGCGATGACCTCGGCGCCCAGCCGGGACCTGGCGCGGGACACGAGGATCTGCACGGCCTTGGGCGGGTTCTCCGGTCGCCCCTCCGGCCAGAGCCCCTCGACCAACCGGCCGGTGCCGCACCCCGTGCGCAGGTCACCCGCGAGCAGGGCAAGGAGACCGCGCAGCCGCGGACCCGCGATGTCCGTGCCGCGGAAGGAGACCCGTGACAGCAGGACGAGGTCGGCGGTCACGGCGCCAGGGTAGCGGGCGTCCGCGCGGTCCGGGGTTGAGCGCGCGGCGGAACGGGTAACGCGGGGAGGAGACGATCTCGGGGGAGGTTCTCGATGGCGCAACGGGTTTCGCACGTGAAGGTCGCGCTGACCGGTCTGCTCGCCGGCGGGCTGTTCGGCGTCAGCCAGGGGTTGCTGCACGGCAACCTGTGGCTGGGCCTGGGCATGGGTGTGCTCTTCGGCGGCGGTATGGCCCTGCTGATGCGGCGGGTGTGGGGATCGACGGCGTTGAAGGGGCTGGACCGCGGTCAGCGCCGCGCCGTCTCTCGGGCGATGCGGCGCGGCGAGCCGGTCGACGACCCGCGCCTGGCCCGACCGCTGGTGGACCAGGTCGACGCGGTGCTGGCCATGCCCTACCCGGCCACGGTGCTCCGGGTGGTGTTCGTGCTGCTCGGTCTGTTCGGGCTGCTGGTGATCGTGCTGGACTCCCTGGACGAGGGGAGGTTGGAGATCGGCGGCGGGGCGATGCTCGTCGTCGTCTCGCTGCTGATGCTGTCCATCGTCCCGCTCGGCCTGCGGCAGCGCGAGCGGTTCCGGCGGTCGCAGGACGCCACCCGGCAGCGGCACCGGCTGTCCG
>NZ_JBFAAX010001381.1:0-1212 GCF_040639995.1 Actinosynnema sp. NPDC023658
CTACGCTCGGCCGTGCCGCTCGAGCAGTGCTCGCAGCACCGCCATCTCGGCGGCGAGCGCCTCGCGGCCCGCCGCGGTGACGCTCAGCCACGTCTTCGCGCGTTTCCCCTCGTAGCCCTTCTCGACCTCCAACAAGCCGGCCTCCTCGAGCACCGTGACGTGCCGGGACAGGTTGCCCGCCGTGAGCCCCAGAACGGACTTGAGGTAGCCGAAATCCACTCTCTTGACCTCGGCCGCGATCGTCAGGATGCCCAGCCGATGCCGCTGGTGGACGGTGTCGTTCAGGCCCGATGTGGGGTGCTCGGTCATGCCGGGATCCTGCTCCGCACCTCATGGGCGATGAACCCAGCGATCCCGCCGAGCACGAGGATCAGCGACGACGACAGCAGATCACCGAAGTCGATCAGCGCCACCGGCCACAGGACCGAACCGTAGACCCACGTCGACCACCCGTTCACGAACAGCGCCCAGACGGCGAACAGCACGGCGAACGACGTGCACAGCCAACTGCGCTCCACCCAAGCCAAACCGAGCACGCCCACCGCCACCACCAGCAACGGCCCGAACGGGAAGATCATCACCAGGTGGGCGACCAGGACCAGCGACAGGATCACGATCGCGGTCCGGAGCTTCCGCTTCGCGAGCAACGTCGCCACCACGATCCCGACGACCAGGACCGAGAGCGCGACCGGCCAACCCAGCGTGACGAAGACCAGCCGGGTGACCAGCGGCACGCCCAACAGCGGAAAGGCCAGCACGAACAGGGTCACCTGGGCGTAGAGCCGCGTCGAGGTCTCCACCCCGGCCTTCCTCGCCCGCCACCGGTACCACCACACCGTCGCCAGGAACCCGACCGTCAGCGCGGCCATCCAGTAGAGGTCCTTCCCCAGGGCCGGGTGGTCGACGGGAGCGGAAGTCCTGGTCGCCTGCCCCGTCGGGTGCAACCAGTGCCACACCGACGGCAGGTCGTGCGTCGACCAGGAACAGGCGAGCTCGCACCGCGCGGGCAGGTACAACGGGATCGCCGCCGCGACGATCACCCCGAACAGCAGGAACGGGAACCAGTAAGCGTGCCGGTCACGACGAGCACGCCGCCGCAACGCCGACAGCTCGTCGAGCAGGTGCCTCGGATCAGTCACCATCGCACATCCCCCAACCCCTCGCTGATGCCATCGAGTTTGCATTGCAAACCTGAAGGCGTTAATCGCGCCC
>NZ_JBFAAX010001382.1:0-1211 GCF_040639995.1 Actinosynnema sp. NPDC023658
TCGGTGTCGTTCGGTCTGGTGGTGTTCCCGGTGCGGTTGTTCGGGGTGGTGCGGGATCGGGGCCCCGAGCTGGCCGAACGCGTCTCGACCGTCGCCTACCCGGGGATGCTGGCCAACTCGGGGTCGCGGGTGACGACGCAGCCGCCGGACGGTCCGCCGAACGACTTGTAGGTGGAGAACGTCATCAGGTGCGCGCCCTCGTGCAGGGGCCGCTGGAACTCGCGGCCCGCGACGAGGCCGGCCACGTGCGAGGCGTCGTAGACCAGGATGGCGCCGACCTCGTCGGCCGCCGCCCGCACTGCGGCGACGTCGTGCGGGAACAGCATCAGGCTCGCGCCGATCACCACGATCCGCGGCCGGTGCACCCGCAGGAACCCGGGCAGCTTGGCGTAGTCGAGGTCCAGCTCGTCGGGCAGGTAGGGCAGGTCGACCACGGTCAGGCCGCGGATGGCGGGCACGCCCTGGGCGTGGTGGCTGGCGTGGCCGCCGGCGGACTCGGGCAGCACGGCGATCTTGTCGCCGGCGCGGGCGAACGCGGTGTAGACGGCGAGGTTGGCCAGCGTGGCGCTCTGCAGCCGGACCTCGGCGAACTCGCCTTCCATCAGGGAGGCGACGAGCATCGGGGCGAGCACTTCGAGGGTGTCCAGGTGGTCCAGGCCGACCTGGTACTTCTCGCCGGGCCAGCCCATGCTCGGTCGGCTGGACACGGCGGCGCACGCGGCCGCCGCGGCGGCCGGGCTGAGCACGTTGGTGCCCGCGTAGAGCACGATCCCGTCGTCGTCGACCTGGCTGGTGTGCGCTTCGAGCGCTTTGCGGACGGTGTCCGCGACACCGGCGGAGGTCAGGTCGGTGGAGACGGCGGCTTCGACCTCGGCGAGCCTGAGTCGCGCCTGCGGTGAGGCCCAGGGGGCGATCCTGCTGTTCGTCACGACCCGGAACGCTAGGGCGTCGGCGGCGGGTGGGGCGACCGTCGCGGGACTGGAGTTGTTCCTACAGTTGTCGGAATGCAGGAGCTGCTGGACGAGCTGTCCCGCGTCCTGGGACGCGGGGTGTCGGTGGACGACGTCGCGGGCCGGGTCGTCGCGCACAGCGCCCAGACCGACGACGTGGACCAGGCCCGGGTGCGGGCGATCCTGACCCGGCGGGTGCCCGCGGACGTCGCGGCGTGGCAGGAGCAGCACGGCGTCGCGACCGCCGCGGGCCCGGTGCGG
>NZ_JBFAAX010001383.1:0-1210 GCF_040639995.1 Actinosynnema sp. NPDC023658
AGCTGGTCCGGCAACGGGTGCGGACGGCTCCCGTCCACCACCCGCGGCCGGTTGTCCATCAGGTTGGCCACCGCCAAAGTGGGCCCGGTGGTGCACGAGGGCACACCAGACGACGGCCCGCCCTCACTCGCAGCGGCCCACGGCCGGCTCCACTGCGTCTTCCGCGACTCCACCGGAACGATCCAGCACCTGAGCTACGACAAGACGTCCTGGACCAGCCCGTCGCCGGTCCCCGGCAGGAAGTGGGCCCACAGTCCTGCACTGGCGTTGCTCAAGGACCGGCTGTGCCTGTTCTGAACCGCACCCGTCCGCACGCCGCCGTCAGCTCAGGAGCGAAACAGCCATGATCACCGACACTGCGATCCCCGACTCGCCGACAGCCCCGACCACCACCCAGGACGCCTCATCCGAGGTTGGCGTCGAACTGCGGTACGCACTCACCAGCAGGCCCTCCCCACTGCCGGCGTCGCCGGCTTCCGGCGCGTACCACAAGGCCGATCTGACGATCGTCCTCACCCGCCGCCCCTCCGACGCGATCGAATGCGGTGGCATCACCGTCTCCGTGCCCGTCGGCACCGGCGCCGCCGCACTGGCCGCCGAGACGACCGGGATGACGGCCTCCACCGACCCGTCGGGCTGGCAGGCCACCGTCGCCACCTCCGGCCAAGTCACCTTCGCCCCACCCGGTGGCACGACGCAGATCGGCAGGCAAAGAGGACTGGCGCTCTTGTTGCGCACGATGCCCGTCAACCGCACCGTCGGCCGTGCCCTGCTCACGGTCACCGTGCGCTGGCGGATTCCCGGCGAGTCGGGTGAGAACTCCTGGAGCACCGAGACCGTCACACTGCCGATCAGCAAGTTCCCACCCACCTTCAGCCTCGGCGAACTGCACGCCTCCCCCGGCCAGATCTCACACGGCGACAGCGTCACCCTCAACTGGCAGGCGGCCGGCGGCGACTTCCGGCTCATCTACGACAACGCGGACATCTGCGTCACCGGCCACGACAGCTACACCGCCCACAACATCACCCGCGACACCCTCTTCCAACTCCGCGGCACCTCCTCGTCCGCCTCGGGAGAGCTGGAAGCCGTCCGCTCGGCATGGGTAACCGTCAACACCCCCGACATCGTCGTGCAGTCCCTGACCGTCACAAAGAGCGTCGTCACAGACCGGCTCGCAACACCCGAGTACACCGTGCCGTCCTTCACC
>NZ_JBFAAX010001384.1:0-1207 GCF_040639995.1 Actinosynnema sp. NPDC023658
GGAGAACGCGGCCGACCAGCTGCGCGTGCTGGCCTCGTCGTGGGTGGTGCCCGGTTCCGGTGTCACCGACCGGACCGGTTCGTGATCCCGATTCCGCCTCGACAATAATGTTGCGGGTTCCGCGCGAGTTCGGTTATCGCGGACGACGCGTGCTTAGCGCGCGCACTACGGCACGACTTCCGGGAACCATTCGCGTTGAATCGTTCGGCGGTGCGCCGGCTTAAGGTTTCCGAATACCTGCGCGCTGGGGTTCCGGAATCGATCGGGCTTTCCCGGGGTCGGCGGGCGTCACGCGCCGACCCCGGTGTGTCACGCGCCCACTACGACAGCACGAGCTCCGGGCGGTAGAGGTCCAGCCACACGGTGAGGTCGAGCGCCCGCTCCAGGCCGAGCCGGGTCACCCGGTCGATCGTGGTCGGGTCCTGCACGCTCACCGATTCCAGCCAGCCCCGGTTCACCAGCTCGAACACGTCGTGGCCCGAGCGCGACAGCAGCTCCTTGGCCTGCTGCTGGAGCTCCCGCGCGTAGTACGGGTCCTGAGTGGACGGGTACGGGCTCTTCACCCGCCACGCCACTGACTCGGGCAGCATGTCCTTCACCGCACCGCGCAGCAGGCTCTTCTCCCGGCCGTCGTAGGTCTTCATCGACCACGGCGCGTTGTAGACGTAGTCGACCAGCCGGTGGTCGCAGAACGGCACCCGCACCTCCAGGCCGACGGCCATGCTCATCCGGTCCTTGCGGTCGAGCAGGAACCGCATGAACCGGGTGAGGTGCAGGTGGATCATGATCCGCATCCGGTGCTCGTGGTCGTCCTCGGTGTCGAGGCGCTTGATGTCGGAGACCGCGTCCTCGTACCCCTCGCGGCGGTACTCCTCCAGCTTCAACCGGTCCAGCAGCGGCTGGTTGATGCCGGTGGCGTCCTTGTCGAACGGACCCACGCTGACCGCGATCCACGGGTACGCGCGGGCGTTCTGGATCTCGGGGATGTGCATGTGCCGGTACCCGCCGAACAGCTCGTCCGCCGACTCGCCGGACAGCGCCACCGTCGACCGCTTGCGGATCTCCTTGAACAGCAGGTACAGCGAGAAGTCCATGTCACCGATGCCCATCGGCAGGTCGCGCGCGGTGATCGCGGCCTTGCGGACCTCCGGGTGGTCCGGGCACGGCTGCCAGGCGATCGTCGCCGCCTCGGCCGACGGCGCGGCCC
>NZ_JBFAAX010001385.1:0-1206 GCF_040639995.1 Actinosynnema sp. NPDC023658
GGGGTCCACCGTGCGGCGGACCCCGGCGATCGGGGCGGTGGCGCGGGTCAGGCCCGCGGGAGGGTGAAGATCAGCCCCTGGCTCTTGGTCGACTGGATCCTGTAGGTGTCCACGTTGACGACCTTCGCCCGGTGCTGCGTGTCGGGGGTCAGTCCGCTGATCGTCGCCTGCTTCTCGGTGAAGAAGCCGACGTGCCCGCCGTCGAGGTACACGTCGTAGCCTGCGGTGGGGAACCACCAGGAGGAGGCCTCCCAGGCCAGCGTCACGGACGTCGGGGTCGTCGAGACCACGTGCAGCCCGCTGGGGCGGATCGGCCGCTCGATGATGATGTTCTGCGACGCCACGGTGCCCAGCAGGTCGTTCTGCGCCGGGTCGTGCGAGCACGACGCGGTGACCGTGCCGATGGGTGTGCCGTCGGCGCGTTCGGGACGCAGGCTCAGCTTCAGGTCGTCCACGTGCACGTCGTAGTTGCCGTACGTGCTCAGGTACTGCAACGGGAACGCGCCCGAGGCCCGCACCGCGACCCCCTGGCTGGTGGTCAGCCACGTCGGGGCGAAGGTGAACGGGGCTTGGGTGCTCCGCGTCCCGTCCGGGCCGGTGATCCTCGCGTCGAGCGTCGCGGTGCTGTCGCCGTCCAGGCGCACCCCGCCGGCCATCGTCACCACCGGGCGCAGCTCGCGCAGGTCCAGGTCCACGTCGATGAAGGTGGGTTGGTAGGCGGCGACGCTGTTCGGCCCGGAGCCGTCGTCCGGCAGGCCGCCGACGACCCACGCGGTCAGCTGGACGCTGGGGCCGAGGGAGGTCGTGCAGGTGTAGTCCAGTCGCACCGCGGTCGTCTGCGCCGACGCCGGGCTCGCGGCACCCACCAGCGCCCCGGCGGCCACCAGGGCCGACGCCAGGGACAAGGCGGTGACGCGGTATCGGTTCAACTTCTTGCGCAAGTTCTGCGTCCTCTCCGTGTTCCCTCGCCCACGATCAGTGTCCCTCACATTCCCCCCACGGGTATGGACCATTCAGTCGCAGCGCGATAAAGCCGACACCGAGTACTGCTGCCGGCCGGAATGGAGATACGTCGTCGACACCGGTGAGGCCGACGAAGTCCGGCAGTCGGTCCGCCGACTCCGCGCCGGGTCGGAGCGCGTTCCCGGTGGCGGGGAAGGGCTCGCCGCCGAGGTTCGGCAGCGCCGCCGGGTCGGGGCTCGGCAC
>NZ_JBFAAX010001386.1:0-1204 GCF_040639995.1 Actinosynnema sp. NPDC023658
GGGCGTCACCGGCCGCGACGGCCACGCCGCCCGCGTCGCGCAGCTTGTCCTGGATCGCCGGCGACATGGTGATCTCGATGAAGTCGTAGGCGAGCTGCTTGTTCTTCGAGCCCTGCGGCACGACCCACAGGTTGCCGCTGGACCCGGACGTCATGCCCGGCCACGGCACGGACGCCCACTCGAAGTCCTTCACCTGGGCCTGCACCCGGCCGTACCACCAGCTGCCGCTGATCATGATCGGGTTCTTGCCCTGCATGAACGCCAGGCCCATGTCCTCGGCCTTGACCCCGGCGGAGTCCTTACTGATGTAGCCCTCGCGCAGCCACTCCGCGAACGTCTCCGCGCCGTACACCCACGCCTTGTCGTGGAAGTTCACGTCACCGGTGTAGCGCTGGAACCGGTCGACCCAGTCGCGGTCGGCCTTGGTCAGCGCCAACTGGTAGAGCACCTGCTGGGCCGGGTACTCCGCACCGCCCAGCGCGAGCGGCGTGACGCCCGCGGCGGCGAACTTCTTCATCGCCGCGGTCAGCTCGTCCAGCGTCCTGGGCGCGGAGAGGCCCTGCTGGTCGAACATGGTCTTGTTGTAGTAGACCATCACGTACTCGGCGTAGTTGGGGATGCCGTACCACTTGCCCGACCCCATCACGCCGCGCTCGTCGTACTTCGCCGTGGTGTCGATGCCCGGCCCGAGCTTGCGGTCCCACCCGCGCTTGGCGACCTCGTCGCTCAGGTCGGTGAGCAGGCCCTGCTTGGACAGCAGACCGGCGGTGGCGTTGCCCTTGTTGTACTCCAGGATGTCCGGCGCGTCCTTGGAGTTGAGCACCATCGAGGCGGTCTTCTGGATCTGCTCGAAGCCCTTCTCCTCGAACTGCACCTTCACGCCGGGGTGCGAGGACTCGAACTGCTTGATCGCCTCGGTCCACGCCACGCCCATGGCGCTGTCCGGGCCCTCGTAGTGCCACAGCTTCAGGGTGTTCGGGTCGGAGGCCTCGTCCGACCCGCCGCACCCGGCCACGGCCATCAGGGCGGCCACGGCGGCCACCAGGAGTCGCTTGGGCATCAGGATGATCCCTCCACGGTGAGGTTGTCGATCCGGGCCTTCCCCGTGAAGACCAGGTACACGTCCTGACGACCGGTCGCGCCGCGCAACGGCGCGGAGACCTTCGTCCAGGAGTACTCGTCGGCCGTGGTGGGCACGGCGAGC
>NZ_JBFAAX010001387.1:0-1199 GCF_040639995.1 Actinosynnema sp. NPDC023658
CACCGCCATCTCCGGCAGCACGGACGACACCGTCTCGCCCGGGGAGATCCGGGCCTGGCAGCGGCACACCACGCAGCCGCTGCACCGCGCCGAACTGCCCGGCGGGCACTTCTACCTGGAGACCGCGACCCCTGCCCTGGTCGAGCTGGTCCTGCGTCAGGTGCTCGCCGCGGTGTGAACCGCGGTGCCGGGTAGGGGATTGACGTCGGGCAATGGGTGTTGCATGGTCTGAACCAGCACTGTGAGAGCGCTCTCAGGGCTTGTCCCGGGCGCGTGGTCGGCCTGCACCGGTCACTCGCCCTTCCCTGCGGTCAAGGAGGACTGCGTGCGCATGACAACGTTGACGAAGATCGGTGTGGCGACCGCCCTGGTGGTGAGCGGGCTCGTCGCCGCACCTGCCGGCCAGGCCGCGCCGCTCACGTCGGAGCAGCTGTCACCCGGGCTGGTGTCCGCCATGCGGACCGCCTTCGGGCTCACCGAGCAGCAGGCGCTGGCCAGGCTCGACCTGGAGGCGAAGGCCACCCGGCGGGCGCCCTCGGCGCGCACCGCGGCCGGGTCGTCGTTCGGCGGCAGCTGGTTCGACCAGGACAAGGGCGTGCTCGTGGTCGGCGTGACCGACGCGGCGGCGGCCGAGCGGGTCCGGGCGACGGGCGCGGAAGCCCGGCTGGTCGGCCGGACCGCGGCGGAACTGGACCGGGTCAAGGACCGCGTCGACGCGTTGTCGGCGGCCGGTGCCGTGCCGTCGGCGGTGACGAGCTGGCACCCGGACCCGCGCAGCGGCGCGGTGGTGGTCGACGTCCAGCCCGGCGTGCAGACCGCGGAGGTCGCGCGGTTCCTGGCCGAGGCGAGGAAGCTCGGCCCGATCGAGGTGAACACCGCGGGCGTCACGGCGCCCGTGCCGTTCGCCGCCGGGACCGTCGGCGGAGACCCGTACTACACCGGCAACGTCCGCTGCTCCATCGGCTTCTCGGTGCACGGCGGGTACGTCACGGCCGGCCACTGCGGCACCACCGGCGCGCAGGTGTACGGCTGGGACCGGTCCTGGCAGGGCCAGTTCGCGGGCTCCTCGTTCCCCGGCAACGACTACGCGTGGGTCCGCACCGGCCGTGCCGGGGAGCGACACCCGGGTGGTGACCGAGTTGGCGCGGGTCTCACCGCGCACCAGGTTCAGGGTCGAGACGGCGGGCCTGGGCTCGTCG
>NZ_JBFAAX010001388.1:0-1197 GCF_040639995.1 Actinosynnema sp. NPDC023658
GGTTCGACTCGCTGACCGCCGTGGAGCTGCGCAACCGGCTCGACGCGGCGACCGGGCTGCGGCTGCCCGCCACGCTCACGTTCGACCACCCGACGCCCGCGCGGCTGGCCGACCACCTGCGCGACCGGTTGGCCGCGACCGCACCGGACCCGCTGCTGACCGAGCTGGACCGCCTCAAGTCCACCCTGGACGCCGCGGAGCACGCCGACCACGACGCGATCGCCGCACGCCTGGAAGCGCTGCTCGCCTCGTGGACCGCCAAGCGCACCACGCATGACGACGACCTCGACGACGCCACGGACAGCGAGCTGTTCAGCATCCTCGACGACGAGCACCGCCGGACCCAGGTCATCCGATCGGGCGAGCACCGCGACGCGGGGGAGTAGCCGTCATGGCCGACGAAGACAAGCTCCGCAGCTACCTCAAGCGCGCCACGGCCGACCTGCGGGTGATGGGCAAGCGGCTGGCCGAGGTGGAGGAGGCGGCCCGCGAGCCGATCGCGATCATCGGCATGGGCTGCCGCTACCCGGGCGGCGTCGGGTCGCCGGACGACCTGTGGCGGCTGGTCGACGGCGGCGTGGACGCGATCGGTGACTTCCCGACCGACCGGGGCTGGGACGTGCCCCACGACCCGGACCCGGACGCACCCGGCGCGACCTACTCGCGTTCGGGCGGGTTCCTGAGCGATCCCGGCGGGTTCGACGCCGCCTTCTTCGGCATCTCGCCGCGCGAGGCGTTGGCGATGGACCCGCAGCAGCGCGTGCTGCTGGAGACCGCGTGGGAGACCTTCGACCACGCGGGCATCGACCCGACCTCGCTGCGCGGCAGCCGGACCGCCGTGTTCACCGGCGTGTGGTCCTCGGGCTACGCGGCCCAGCCGCCACCGGACCTGGAAGGTTTCCTGGCCACCGGCATCGCCACCAGCGCCACCTCCGGACGGGTGTCCTACCTGCTCGGCCTGGAGGGCGCGGCGGTGTCGGTCGACACGGCCTGCTCGTCGTCGCTGGTCGCGATCCACCTGGCCGCGCAGGCGCTGCGCGCGGGGGAGTGCGCGCTGGCGCTCGCCGGTGGCGTGACGGTCATGGCGACCCCCGCCGGGTTCGTGGAGTTCTCCCGGCAGCGCGGCCTGGCCCCGGACGGGCGGATCAAGTCGTTCGCGGACGCCGCCGACGGCACGAGCTGGTCCGAGGGTCGACT
>NZ_JBFAAX010001389.1:0-1193 GCF_040639995.1 Actinosynnema sp. NPDC023658
CCGCGGGTGCCGTGCCCCTAACCCCTAGTGCCCGGTGGGCCTGCCGCGCCGGGTCGGTGAACGGTCCATCACGTCGTCGTGCACCAGCGCGCAGCACTGCAACAGCTCCAACGACACCAGCGCGCGCGTGATGGCCTCCGCGGTCTCGCCGTGCACCTCGCCGCCCGCGGCACGCCAACCCCACCACGCGAACGCCGGCCGGATGCGCTTGCCGCCGGCCAGGACCAGCGCCCGCACCTCGCCGCCCAGCTCGCGCGCGGCGCCGACCTCCGAGCGGGTGTGGAAGAAGTCGGTCAACGCGGCGGCGAAGCGCGTCGTGAACGGGTCGGACGTCGGGGGAGCGGAGGTGTGGGTTCCCGCGCCGGCCACCAGCGACATCGTCGCCCCCTCGGGTGTCGATGAGATCGGATGCGCTGAGCTAAGCAGCGCCACGGGTGCTCTGCACAACGAGTGGCACTGGTCATGCGGAGCGCCGCCGGCCGACTTAACGTGAGGGCGATGTCATCGAGTCAGGACACCCACCATGTCGGCTAGCAGTGAACTGGATGCCGCGGGCATCACCGAACCGGGGCTGCGCGACGCCTATCGGCGGTGCCGCGCGCTCAACGCCGAACACGGCCGCACGTACTTCCTCGCGACGAGGATGCTCGGCCCGGAGCAGAGGCCGGCCGTCCACGCCCTGTACGGTTTCGCCCGCTGGGTCGACGACATCGTCGACGACGTCCACAGTGGACTGGAGCGGAAGACCCGCGAGCTGGCGTCGGTCGAGGCGGCCCTGGACTCCGCTCTGGACCGCGGCACCAGCTCCCACCCCGTCCTCGCGGCGCTGCTGGACACCGCCCGCCGGTACGACCTCCCCGCCGTGCTGTTCCGCGACTTCATGGCGTCGATGCGGATGGACCTGGCGGTCACCGACTACGCCACCCGCGCCGACCTGATGCGGTACGTCCACGGTTCCGCGGCGGTCATCGGGTTGCAGGTGGTGCCGGTGCTCGGGACGGTCGTGCCGAGGGCGGAGGCGGAGCCCGCCGCCGCCGCGCTCGGGGTCGCGTTCCAGCTCACCAACTTCATCCGTGACGTGGGCGAGGACCTCGACCGCGGCAGGGTGTACCTGCCTGCCGACGAGCTGGCCGCGTTCGGCGTGGACCGGGACCGGCTCGTGCGGGCCCGCGCCGCGGGCCGGGTCGACGACC
>NZ_JBFAAX010001390.1:0-1193 GCF_040639995.1 Actinosynnema sp. NPDC023658
GGTCGGTTCGGCCAAGACCAACGTCGGACACCTCGAAGGCGCCGCGGGCGTGGTGGGACTGCTGAAGGTCGCGCTGAGCCTGGAGCACGGCGAGCTGCCGGCGAGCCTGAACTTCGCCGTGCCCCACCCGGACATCCCGTTGGCCGAGCTGAACCTGCGGGTCGCCACGGAGCTGGAACCGTGGCCGGCCGGTGCGCGCGTGGCCGGGGTGTCGTCGTTCGGCATGGGCGGCACGAACTGCCACGTCGTGGTCACCGCGCCGGAAGGGCCCGAGGAGCCGGCGGAGGGCGTCAGGCCGGCGCAGGAGGTCGCGTCGACGGACGAAGCCGCGTCGACCGGCGGCGAAGGACTCCCGGTGCTGCCGGTGCCGGTGTCCGGGCGCACGGCAGCGGCCCTGCGCGCCCAGGCGGGCCGCCTGCACGACCACCTGACAGGGCACTCCCTGGTCGACACGGGTTTCTCGCTGGCTACGACCCGGACCGCCTTCGAGCACCGCGCGGTGGTGCTGGGGTCGGACCGGGACGAGGTGCTGGCCGGGTTGCGGGCCCTCGCGGACGGCGAGGAGAGCCCGGTGGCGGTGCGCGGCGTCGAGGCGGCCGGGCGGGTGGCCTTCCTGTTCACCGGGCAGGGCAGCCAGCGGTTGGGCATGGGGCGTGAGCTGTACGACGCCGAACCGGTGTTCCGGTCCGCGCTGGACGAGGTCGACGCGCTGCTGCCGGAGCCCGTGCTGGGTGTGGTGTTCGGGGACGACGCCGGGATGCTGGACCGGACGGCGAGCGCGCAACCCGCCCTGTTCGCCGTCGAGGTGGCGTTGTTCCGGCTGTTGGAGCACCGCGGTCTGACCCCGGACGTGGTGCTGGGTCACTCGATCGGTGAGCTGGCCGCCGCGCACGTCGCCGGCGTCCTGTCACTGCCCGACGCGTGCGCGCTGGTCGGCGCGCGTGGCCGGTTGATGCAGGCGGCACGCGCCGGTGGGGCGATGATCGCGATCCAGGCCACGGAGCGGGAGGTCGTGGACGGCCTCCCGGCGGACCTGGTGAGCCTCGCGGCGGTGAACGGTCCCGAGGCCGTGGTCGTCGCGGGTGACCCGGACACCGCCGAGGCGCACGCCGGGCACTGGCGGGACAGGGGCCGCAAGACCAAGCGGCTGCGGGACAGCCACGCGTTCCACTCGCCGCACATGGACGGCGTGC
>NZ_JBFAAX010001391.1:0-1193 GCF_040639995.1 Actinosynnema sp. NPDC023658
CCGTGGACTTCCGGCTCTACCTGTCCCGGCTGCTGGAGGACTACCAGCAGCGGGGTGGCCGGGTCGTGCCGCGCACCATCACGGAGGCCGCCGAGCTCACCGAACTGGCCCGCAGCCACGACCTGCTGGTGGTGGCAGCCGGGCGGAGCGCGCTGACCGACGCGTTCCCGCGGGACGCGTCCCGCTCCCCCTACCGGTCACCGAAGCGGCACCTGCTGGGCGCGCTGTTCCACGGCGTGCGGCCGCCCGAGCCGATCGGCATGACCATGCACATGGTCCCCGGCGCGGGGGAGATCCACGCGCCGGGTTACTACTCCTTCGACGGTCAGGTCACCGCGGTCCTCATCGAGGCGGTGCCCGACGGCCCCTTCGCGCCGGTGACGGACCGCGACTACGCCGACGACCCGGACGCGGTGACGAAGGCGGTGCTCGACCTGATCACCGCGCACGCGCCGGGGCTGCGGGAACGGGTGGACGACCGGGAGTTCCGGCTCACCCGCCCGATCGACGTGCTGCGGGGCGCGCTGACACCGGTGGTGCGCCACGGTTGGGCGGAGGTGGGCGGGGGCCGCTTCGCGTTGGCCATCGGTGACGCCTGGATCGTCAACGACCCGCTGACCGCGCAGGGCGCCAACCTCGGCTCGAACCAGGCGTTCGAGCTGGCCGACGCCCTGAGCGTGCACCAGGGGCCCTACGACGAGCGGTTCTGCCGCGACATCTCCGCGCAGCTCTGGGTCGCCGCGCAGCCGGTGGTCGACTGGACCAACACGTTCATCGGGGAGCCGCCACCGCAGATGCTGACCCTGCTGGGCGCCGCGGCGGCGGACCAACGGGTCGCGGACGCGTTCGTCGCCAACCTCGACCGGCCGGCGGAGATGTGGAACAGCGTCCGCAGTCCCCGCGGCACCGAGATGTTCATCGCGAAAGCACTGGCCGTGAGGAGCGGGGTATGAAGGTGGCGCTGGCGTGGGACGCGGTCGGGCCGGTCGAGGGCGGGCGGGGTCTGCTGGCCCTCGCGCGCTCCGCCGGCGTGGACACGTTCCTGGTGTTCGACCATTTGATCAACATCTTTCCGCGGCAGGCCTGGGACACCGACTTCAGCTACCTGGCGGCGGTCCTGCCCTCCCCCGACCTGTCGCTGGAGTTCGCCACGGTGCTCGGCAGCTTCGCCGCCGACGCCGGTCCGGTGCGGC
>NZ_JBFAAX010001392.1:0-1191 GCF_040639995.1 Actinosynnema sp. NPDC023658
GGGCCGTGGGCACGAACTACGCGGCGGGCGCGGTCGTCACCTACAACGGCGTCGGCGCTCGGGGGCCTCGCATGACCGACGGTCAGGACGGCCTGGAGCCCCAGTTCGCCCAGTGGCGGCAGTACCTGCAGCGCCGCCAGGAGCTGCGGCGCTCCGACGTCGACGAGCTCGAAGACCACCTCCGGGGCTCGGTTGACGAGCTCCTCGCCGTCGGCCTGCACGCCGACGAGGCGTTCCTGGTCGCGGTCAAGCGCATGGGCAGCCTGGACGACCTGTCCCGCGAGTTCGCCCGGGAGCACTCGGAACGGCTGTGGAAGCAGCTCGTGCTGACCGGCGACAGCCCTTCCGCCACCACCCGGCCCCGGCGGAACCTGCTCGTGATGGTCCTCTGCGCGGTGGGCGCGGCCGCGTCGGTCAAGGCGCCGGAGCTGTTCGGCGTGCGCTTCGAGGAGGACATCGCGTTCTACGGGCCGAACGCCGGCCTGCTCGTGCTGCCCTGGTTGGCGGCGTTCCTGGCCTGGCGCAGGCGTGCCGCGACGCCGCTGGTCGGCGTGCTGCTCGCGTTGTTCGCGGTCGGGGCGGTGGCGGCCAACGCCTTCCCGCTCACCGAGGACTCCCAGTCCCTCGCCCTGACCTCCATCCACCTGCCCATCGCCCTGTGGTTCGCGGTCGGGCTGGCCTACGTCTCCGACGACGTGCGCGAGCCGCGCCGACGCATGGACTTCGTCCGCTTCACCGGCGAGTGGTTCGTCTACTACGTGCTCATCGCGCTCGGCGGCGGTGTGCTGATGGCCTTCACGTTCGGCACGTTCGAGGCCATCGGGATCTCACCGGAGACCTTCGTCGGGCAGTGGGTCATGCCCTGCGGCGCGGCGGCGGCGGTCGTCGTGGCGGCGTGGCTGGTGGAGGCCAAGCAGGGCGTGATCGAGAACATCCTGCCGGTGCTCGCCCGCTTGTTCACGCCGCTGTTCACCGCGGTGCTGCTGGCCTTCCTGGTCACCCTCGGCGTGACGAGCTCCGGCATCGACGTCGAGCGGGAGGCGCTGATCCTGTTCGACCTGCTGCTCGCCGTGGTGCTGGCGCTGCTGCTCTACTCGATCTCGGCGCGCGACCCGCTGGCGCCGCCCGGCCTGTTCGACAAGCTCCAGCTGGCCCTCGTGGTGAGCGCGCTGGTGATCGACGTGCTGGTGC
>NZ_JBFAAX010001393.1:0-1191 GCF_040639995.1 Actinosynnema sp. NPDC023658
GGATGACCGGCTCACTCGGCCACCGGTGACGATTGCCCGGCTACGTCCGACGTCCGTCCCGGCCGGATGGTCGTGGTCGCCGGTGGAACGACTGCGTCGCCGTGCCGGGCGCCCGGATCAGCCGCTCGGCCGGCGGACCTGCTCCGGATCCAGGTCGTCCCGGAGCCCGCGCCAGGACGGGTGGCGGAGTCGGTGGTCGCTGGTCCACTGGCGGAACTCCACCTCGCCCACCAGGACGGGGTCGACCCACTGGGCGTCGCGGGCGAACTCGCGCGGGACGGGCGTGGCGAACGGGCTGGTGGCCCGCCGCAGGTCGGCCAGGCGTTGTCGCAGGTCCGTCAGGGCGCGGTCGGTGAAGCCGGTGCCGACGTGACCGATGAACACCAGGCCGGTCTCGTCGTGGGCGCCCAGCAGCAGCGAGCCCATCGTGCCCGAACGTCGGCCCTGGCCGGGTTTCCAGCCACCGACCACGACGTCCAGGGTCCGGCGCAGGGGTGTCTTGACCCACGCCGGCGACCGCCGTCCCGGCTCGTAGCGCGACGTGGCCCGCTTGCTGACGATGCCCTCCAGGTCGTGCTGCTCGGCCACGCGCAGGATCGTCGCCGGTTCGGTGTCGGGGAAGCTCGGCGGGACCTGGATCGCGTGGTTGCCCGGCAGCTGCAACGCGGTCAGCATCGCCCGCCGCTCCGAGTACGGCCGGTCCTGCACCGACCGCCCGTCCAGCACCAGCAGGTCGAACACGTAGTAGGCGATCGGCGCCACCCGCAGCGACCGGGTGCCCGCCGCGGTACGCGTGCGCCGCTGCAACAACCCGAAGCTCGGCCGCTGGTCCGGCCCGAGCGCGACGATCTCACCGTCGAGCACCGCGCTGCGCCCGTGCAGCAGCTCGGGCAGGATCCGCAACTCCGGGAAGCGACCGGTCAGGTCCAGGTGGTTGCGGCTGAGCACCCGCACGTCCCTCCCCTGGCAGTACGCCACGCCGCGGTAACCGTCCCACTTGAACTCGACCGCCCACCCCTCCCCCGTCGGCGGCTCACCGGGAGTGGCCAACATGGGCGGGATGAGCGGCAGATCACCGGCGACGAGGGCCGCACGCGCCACCACGACCACCTCCCGGCACCGACCGGTGTTCATCGTCACCGGGAATCGGGCGGAACGCGACCGGAGACGTCCACGCCCTCTGCCGCGTCA
>NZ_JBFAAX010001394.1:0-1191 GCF_040639995.1 Actinosynnema sp. NPDC023658
AGTCCGTCGGCGGCTACAACCAGATGAACGCGACCCGCCCGCAGACCATCGGGGCCGCCGTGGCCGACTCGCCGGTCGGGCAGCTCGCGTACAGCAGGGTGCGCGAGGCCCGCCATCTCGTGCGCGTACAGCGGGCCGTCGCTCAGCTCCAGGCGGGAGAACAGGGCGTTCTCCGGCTCGTGGACGCCGTGCGCGGCCAGGTGCGCGACCCCCGCGCCGTCCAGCGCCTCCAGCACCGTGGACACGCTGGCCTGCCCGCCCGACATCAGCGCCGCGGACCGGTAGTGCGCGCCCAGCCGGTCGATCTCACCGACGGCGGCGGGCAGCCCGGGACCGCGGACCAGCACGGTCCGCTCGGCGGGGCCGCCCTGGGCGCGGTCGGCGGCCAACCAGGCGGTGGCCGACGGGGCCACGGCGGTGGGCCGCGCGTGCAACGTGGGCAGCACGCCCCACGGGACCGCGTACAGCGCGCCCGTCGGCACGATCACCAGCTCACGCCCGCCGATCAGCTCGACCAGCGGGCGGATCAGCTGCGCGTCGAGCCGGTCCGCCTGCTTGTGCGCCGACACCGACAGCACCTGCACCAGCGGGTCCGGCAGGTGGTCGGGCGCCAGCGCGTTCAGGTCCGCGTTGAGCATCCGCGCGCTCTCGGCCGCCTGCTCGGCCGACCCGAGCCGGGCCAGGTGCACGCCCGAGTCGAGCACGACCACCGCCACCAGCGAGTCCTCGGACGACGCGAAGCTGACCAGCGCCCGGTCACCCAGCTGCGCCATCACGTCGTCCAGGCCGGCGACCGGACGCGAGCTGCCCCAGCGGCCGGTGTGCCAGCCGAGCCGGTTGGCCTCGCGGAGGCGTTCGGCCCGGCGGGCGCGCAGCGCGGCGGTCGAGTGACCGTCGTGCTCGGCCTGGTGGATCGACTGGGTGAGGCTGCGGACCTCCGCGATCCGCTCGGCCAGCTCGGGGTTGTCGACGTGGGTCAGCGGCTCGTAGCGGTAGGTCTGCGCGCGCGTGCGCTCCAGCCAGGCGAACAGCCTGCCGGGGTTGCCGTCGTCCAGGACGAGGTGCACGGCCAGCTCGGTCAGCTCCCGCCCGTGCAGCGCGGTGCCGGACAGCAGCTCCAGGCCCGCCATCCGGTCGCGCACGTGCTCGAGGTCGGTCAGCCCGGACCGGATCTCGGTGAGCGCCGTCGCC
>NZ_JBFAAX010001395.1:0-1191 GCF_040639995.1 Actinosynnema sp. NPDC023658
CTCGGCATGGCGCACCCGGGCACCGGTCTGAACAACGCGGCCTCGTTCAACCAGGTCTACACCGAGGTCAAGGCGTCCCGTCCCGTCGGTGCGCGCATCGGGTGGACCTCGGGCGGTGGCCACATGAACGTCGTCTACGGCTTCGACAACGTGAACAACACCATCGCCGTGGCCGACCCGTGGCCGGACACCGCCACCTACACGTGGTGGAACTACAACGACTACGTCAGCAACAGCTCGCACAAGTGGACCCACTCCCGGATCGGCATCTCCCGTTAAGGCAGGCGACATGCGCGAAACACGAACGTCCCGCGAACGGGCGGCCTCGCGCCTCTCCCGCCTGGCCGCGGTCCTGGCACTGGGCGTCTCCGCACTGCTGTCCTCCTCCGGCCCCGCCCACGCGGCCGATCCGCAGCCGGTGGACATCCCGGACTACCAAGCCGCTCTGGACGCGGTGAAGTCGACCGCCGTCCGCCACTCCGTGTGCCGCTTCCTCAGCGTGCCGCTGCCCGAGGCCGGTTCGGAGGGGCCGCAGACGATCCCGGAGAAGGCCGACCCGTGCGACGGGATCCCGGCCTTCACGCTCAAGGACCCGCTGGCGGTCAGCGAGATCACGCCGGGCTTCGTCGCGGGCACCTCCCCGCCGGTCGCCACCGAGGCGGTCAAGCTGAGCCACCTGGTGTCCTCGCTGAGCGTCGCCGTCGGCAACCGCCAGGCCACCGTCATGCTGGCGCCCACGCAGGGTGGCGGCTGGCACCTGTCCGGGGTGCGCGAGGGTGACAGCGACGCTGCGTTCGCCGGCAAGGCCGGCCCGGGGAGCCTGGTGTTCGCCGAGCCGCAGATCCGCGGCTGGTACCTGCTCAAGGTCCTCACGGTCGAGCCGCTCAACGACCAGGCCCGGCAAGGCCTGGACGGCCGGTCGTCGGTGTCGCTGAGCGACTACCAGAAGCTGGTCAAGACCCGTTACGCCGACAAGCTGCCCGGATCGGAGTACGACATTAAGGGCATGTCCAGCGGCTACAGCGCCACCGCGGAGGGCCCGTCGTCCCCGGCACCGCTGCTGGTCGGCGGTTCGTGTGCGGCGCTCCTGCTCGCGGGCAGCGACTTCCTCGTCCGCCGCCGCCGGCGCGGCACGACCGGCTGAACCCGACCGCCTCCGCCCCGGTACCCGGCTTCCGACGGGGACCGGGG
>NZ_JBFAAX010001396.1:0-1190 GCF_040639995.1 Actinosynnema sp. NPDC023658
CAGCCCGCCGCTGCCCAGCGCGACCGCCGCCAGGCCGACGCCCACCCCGACGAACCCGTCGCGGGCGTTGGTGGAGGGCGAGGGCGAGCCGGCGGCGACGCACCGCTGCCACGGCTACCTGCCGGCTGAGGTGCGCGGTCCGCTGTTCCCGTCGGTGAGCAGGCACGGGCGGCTGGGCACGCGGTCGATGTCGGACCGGGCGGTGTCGGACGTGGTGAAGCGGTACGCGGCGCGGGCCGGGTTGGACCCGGCGCTGTTCGGCGGGCACTCGCTGCGGGCCGGGTTCGCCACGCAGGCAGCGCTGGGCGGCGCGAGCGACCGGGAGATCATGCGGCAAGGCCGCTGGACCAACCCGCGCACGGTGCACCGTTACATCCGCACGGCGAACCCGTTGGAGGACAACGCGGTGACGCGGCTGGGCCTGTGACCCGCCCCGGACTGTGACCGACGGCGCACCGTGGGTTGTTAACTTCTCACACGTCCGGTCCGTCCGGCCGGAACCGAACGGTCCAACCGGCTAGCGCGCGGGGCCGCTTGCCGGTGTGTTTCGGCTGTGTTTCCACCCGGGCTGATCTGCGGTTTTGGACGCTTTCGCGATTCCGGTGCGCGGGCTGACCTGCGGTGGGCCGACGGTGTCGCGCCGATTCCCACAGCACGGGAGGAGAGCTGAACCGCGCGGTAACGGCAATACGATCGTCCCACGCGGCCGCCCGCCCCGGCCAAGCGCACCGTGGCCCCCGGACTACCCTGCACTGTCCGGGGGCCACGCGCTGCTGGTGCCGCACTCCCAGGGCCGCGTGATCAGGGTCCGGCCCGCCGGGTCAGGCGCCGGTGGTGCCGCCCACGACGGCGTCGGAGGACGGCGTCTCCTCGGTCTACTCCGGTGGTGGCACGACGCCGGACAGGTCGCCGCCGTTGTCGTTGACGCGCAGCACGAACGGCCGGGTCGGGGTGTAGGCGACGACCGACACCGAGGCGGGGTCGACGACGATGCGCTGGAACCCGTCGAGGTGGACGCCGAGGGCGTCGGCCAGGACGGCTTTGATCACGTCGCCGTGGCTGCACGCCAGCCACACGGCGCGGGGTCCGTGCTCGGCGTCGGGCAACGCGCTGCCGACCGACCTCCAGCGCACGCCCGACCCCTCCCCCGCGCCGGTGGTGCTCAGGCCCGGCACCGCGGCGGCGGCGAA